>JAAZVO010000264.1 GCA_018623405.1 Crocinitomicaceae bacterium | reverse complement strand
GATGATGAATGTTGATGCTCCTGCCGGATTCTACTTCATTAAAGTTAAATCAGGAGATTATCAGTTTGAAGATAGATTAACTATTGTAAAATAAATTAATCACATAAAAAATTAAAAGCACCTT
Source organism: Crocinitomicaceae bacterium (assembly GCA_018623405.1). GTDB lineage: Bacteria > Bacteroidota > Bacteroidia > Flavobacteriales_G > Salibacteraceae > JAAZVO01. The sequence continues at coordinate 3,637 of JAAZVO010000264.1, read as the reverse complement.
TATCAAGGTGCTTTTTTTTTGAACCTTATTAAACCAAAAAAGTTATCCTAACATGCTAAAAAACTGGTTAAAAGCTTTTAGATTAAGAACACTGCCACTATCATTCTCTTGCATTTTAGTAGGAAATTTTTTAGCGTATGGAAATAACTTTAGGTGGTCTATTTTATGGCTATCATTAGCTACTACTCTTTTTCTGCAAATACTTTCAAACCTGGCAAATGACCTTGGTGATGCCCAAAAAGGTACAGATAACCATGAGCGGATTGGTCCGGCACGAGCCATTCAATCCGGAAAAATAAGTATGGCAAAAATGAAAAAGGCAGTTGTAATATTTTCAATTTTAAGTTTTTTTTCGGGAAGCCTACTTCTTTTTACAGCCTTTGGAACCGAAGCTGCTGTTCAGTTATTGATTTTTTTCTTACTTGGTTTTGGTGCCATAGGTGCTGCAATATTCTATACCGTTGGCAAAAAGCCCTACGGCTACCGTGCATTGGGTGATGTATTTGTATTGATTTTTTTTGGTTGGGTGGGCGTTTTAGGAAGTTACTACCTTCAAGCACAAACCTTCTTTACCCTTTTAGTTTTTCCGGCAACTTCTATTGGACTGCTTGCTGTAGGTGTATTAAACATGAATAATATTAGAGATTTTTCATCAGATAAAAATGCAGGTAAAGTCACGTTACCAATTGTGTTAGGGTTGCAGGCTGCAAAAAGATATCACATTGTTGTACTGGTTACTTCGTTGGTTCTTTTTGGCATTTTTCTTTTTTTGGAATACCCCAAACCCTATTTAGCAGTTTTACTAATTTTTTTGGTGCTCATTCCAAATATTAAAAAGCTTCTAAGTTATACCGACTCGGCTAAGTTAGATCCTGAATTAAAAAGGATTGCTCTAACTACTTTTGCTATAGCCTTAACATTTTCAGTATTTAGCATTTTATTTAAACATTGAAAGCTAGATTTAAAAAACACATTCTAAATTTTAATACCCCCGGTGGCACCTCAAGAGGTGTATTGCATCAAAAAACCTCATATTTTCTAGAAATTAAGGATGATGAAAAAGTTGGAATTGGAGAGGTTAGTATTCTCCCCAAGCTAAGCATCGATGAAAATGAAGAGGTTTTAGAACGAAAATTAAGCGATTTATGCGCTAAAATATCAAACCATCAAAAGATTGAAGAAAGTTACTTTGAAAATTTTCCGGCTTTAAAGTTTGGTTATGAAACAGCTATTAGAGACTTAAACTCTCAATACAAAAAAGAGATTTTCAATTCAGATTTTGCGAAAGGTAAAAAAGGAATACCCATCAATGGCCTAATATGGATGGGGAGCAAAGATTTCATGCTAAAACAAATTGAAGATAAATTAGCACAAGGCTTCAGATGTTTAAAGTTAAAAATAGGAGCTATTGATTTCGAAACCGAGTTGGACATTTTGAACTCGATAAGGAAACGATTCTCTCCTGAATCGCTTGAGCTGCGAGTAGATGCAAATGGGGCTTTTAGCAAAGATGAGGCATTAAAAAAGTTGAACGATTTATCCCAATTTAAAATTCACTCAATAGAGCAGCCCATTAAGCCCAAACAATGGAATGCTATGGCAATGCTTACCAAAAAAACTCCTATCCCAATTGCCCTTGATGAAGAGTTAATTGGTGTGAAAGCATCTGAAATAAATACTTTACTTGATGAAATTCAACCGCAATACATCATCTTAAAACCAAGTTTAATTGGCGGTTTTGCCATTTCAGATCAATGGATAGCATCTGCAGAAAAGATAGGTATAGGTTGGTGGCTTACGTCTGCTTTAGAGGCCAACATTGGTTTAAATGCCATTGCGCAATATGCTGCCACAAAAAACTCAAATATGCCGCAAGGTTTAGGAACAGGGCAAGTTTTTAGAAATAATATTAATTCGCCATTACAAGTAATAGGTGATGAACTTTGGTATATTACTGAAAGAAATTGGGAGGAGCTATTTTGAGTACCACAATCAAAATAAATTTTAAGGTTTATAAAAGTTCATATTTTCTTGAAGAGGAAAACCTCCATGAGTTTTCATCTCAAAATATTTACGGAAAACAGCTTTTTTATTTTTTAAATGAATGGTTTAACCCTTCCAATACCATTGAAATCCAAACTTCAGGCTCAACAGGAAAGCCAAAAAAGTACAAAGCCGAAAAATGGAAAATTGAAAGCTCTGCAAACCGCACCATTAATTTCTTCCGATTAAATGAAAATCAAAACTTTTTACTCTCTCTACCAATTGACTTTATTGCAGGTAAACTAATGGTGGTTAGGGCTATTTTGGCGAATGCTAATTTGATTACACAAAGTATCTCTTCTGCTCCCCTTACTCCCTATTTCAGAGCTATCGATTTTGGTGCTGTTACCCCAGTGCAATTAGAAAGATCCATCAAAAAATATGGTATCAAAGATTTGCCGCAAATCAAGAAACTACTAGTTGGAGGTGCTCAGGTAAATACTCAAATAAAACAACTACTTCAAGGATTTAAAGGTGAAGTTTATGAAAGTTTCGGCATGACAGAAACCTTTACGCATGTGGCGCTTAGGAAAGTGTATCCTATTGAAGAGGATTGCTTTGAAGTTTTAAGTGGAATAAATGCATCTGAAAATAACGGAAAATTGGTTTTAGACGCTCCTGACTTTTTATCCTCTCCCGTTGTAACCAATGACCTTGTGAAGTTTAATTCGCCAAATTCTTTCAAGTGGTTAGGTAGAGCAGATTTTACCATTAATTCGGGTGGATTAAAAGTGCAACCTGAAAACTTAGAAGAGCAGTTATCTTCAATTATGGAAGTACCTTTTGCAGTAGTTGGAAAACCCGACAAAGAATTGGGGGAACGAATTGTATTGGCAATAGAGGGAAGATATGAAATTAAAAGCAATGTTTTCAAGAATTTACCCTCTAACTTAAAGCCAAGAGGAATAATATATGTAAACGAAATTCCACGAACAAGCGCAGGAAAAGTTTTGAGGAAGGATTTGAAGGAATTAATTAAGGAAGTCTTAGACAATCCTATTTGAAATATAGGTTCTCCACTTTTCAATAACTGTTTCTAAATCTTTGGGAATTTCAGATTCAAAAAACAACTCTTTTTTTGAAACCGGATGCATAAATCCAAGTGATTTTGCATGTAGCGCTTGCCTTGGTAGAATGCTAAAGCAATTTGTTACAAACTGTTTATACTTAGAAAAGTAGGTTCCTTTTAAAATTCGGTCTCCACCATATTCAAAATCTCCAAACAAGGGATGCCCAATGTATTTAAAGTGAACCCTGATTTGATGCGTTCTCCCAGTTTTCAATCTGCATTCTACAAGTGTAACATAATCAAATCGTTCAATTACCTTGTAATGCGTAACTGCATGTTTTCCTAAGTTTCCATCAGGAAAAACATCCATCACCTTTCTATTTCTTAAGTTGCGACCAATATTACCCTCAATTGTACCTTCTTCCTCATCAAGGTTACCCCATACAAGGGCGTAATAACTTCGTTTAGTTGTTCTATTGAAAAACTGCTTGGCTAAACTGTTCATTGCCAAATCGGTTTTGGCAATTACCATTAAGCCTGAAGTTAATTTATCCAGCCTATGTACAATTCCGGGTCTGTCATACT
>JAAZVO010000044.1 GCA_018623405.1 Crocinitomicaceae bacterium | reverse complement strand
CCGTGATTACGAGTACATCTTTGAGATGGACTGTGATTTTTCACATAATCCAACAGATTTGCCACGCCTTGAAGATGCTTGTGTTGGCGGTGCCGGAGATTAAAGCTTTTGTATGAGGGAGCAATTTCGTTTTTATACTGGTCTAATAATTCTGAAACAATTACATAAGCAGGGTCGGCAAGGAGTTTTTTAATTTTTCCTTTTGATGGGTTGTAAACAAGGTCTGAAAGCTCTACACGGTTATCGAAAATTGACTTTTTGAAGACAGCTTCTGCAAAAGCAGTATAATCGCCATTATACTTTTCGTTTACCGTAGCTTCAAATTTGGGTTTTAAAGATTCATCTATCTGTTGCGCAAACATTTCTAACAAAGCAGCGAATAGCTGTTGGTCAACATCAGCATTGTAATCTTTAAAAAAGGAGTTGATACGTGGCTTTAAAACTTCTGCAGCTTTCTGTTGTGCTACTTCATCAGGGGTTTCTTTGGTGTATTCTTTAATTAGATTATCAAAATCGTTGGCTAATCTTAAAATTTCAGGACCGTAATAGTAAATTTCAATAAAAAGCTCTCGGCCTAAAATGTATTTGGTATTGTTTTCATACAAGGTTTTATAATTACTTAATAAATTTCCATATTTCTCTCTTGCACCTTCTTTACTATCTACTGTGTTTTGAAATTTCTCTTCAAAGGCTTTTTTCTTTTCAATGGCATCTAACCTTTTTAACCCTTTTGATTCACCAATCCATTTTTTGTGCGAATTACTGATTCTAGATTGCTTTGCTGCATATTGAATTCTAGTTTTATCATCATTGGCCATAGCTTTATTGATAATTGCCAAACTGGCATCGCGCATTTTTATTTTAGCAGGATTGCCGGTATTTAAAATATAATCTACAGCATAAGATGTTAGGTACTCTTGGGTGCGTCCGGGAAAACCGTAAAGCAACGTAAAATCACCTTCTTCTAATTGTTTTAGGGAAATAGGAAAATGATATTTTGGGGTATAGGGTATATTTTCCTTTGAGTATTCTGCCGGTTTATTGTCTTTGTCTGCATAAATTCTAAAAACTGAAAAATCACCGGTGTGCCTTGGCCAAACCCAATTATCAGTATCAAACCCAAATTTTCCAATAGAAGAGGGCGGGGCGCCAACTAACCTTACATCTTTAAATGTTTCTGTAATGAACATATAATATAAGTTACCATTGTAAAAAGGTTTGATAACATAATCATAGTGTGAATTGTCTATTGCTGCCTTGCCAACTTTCTCAATATTATCTGCAATTTTCTTTTCGCGCTCCTCGGCAGATAATCCACCAACGCCCTCAAATATTTGTTTCGAAACATCTTCCATTCTTACAATAAAAGTGGCTGTTAATCCGGGGTTTGGAAGTTCTTCTTCTTTACTCATAGCCCAAAAACCATTGGTGAGGTAATCGTTTTCTACCGTTGAGTGATATTGAATTTGACCATAACCACAATGGTGATTGGTTAGTAAAAGTCCTTGGTTAGAAATAATTTCGCCTGTGCAACCACCTCCAAAATGCACCACCGCATCTTTTAAGCTAGATTTATTTACGCTGTAGATGTCTTCGGCAGTTAGTTTAAATCCCATCGAACGCATATCATCAATAGCCAATTGCTCAACCAACATTGGTATCCACATGCCTTCTTTAGCTACCGAAAGAAATGGGATAAATAGAAGTGAGAGTAACAGTTTTTTCATAGTTTTCGGTGTTTTTGCAACAGGCTAATCTAACTATTTTTTTCTGTTAAACTTTTGTTAAGCTTGTATTGTAAATTACACCGCTTTAGAGTTATTTGAACTTTCATGAACAGACAAACCATTCGCATCATTATTTCTTTGGCTATCCTACTTTTGGTAGGGTTGGTAACTACACAAATTGTTTGGGTTCAAAAGGCATACAGACTGCAAAAAGAGCAACTTGATTACGAGATTACACATTCCTTAAAAAGAGTAGCCCAACAAATTCTTATTGCCAATAATGATTCTACTGAACTCTACGATCCGGTGGAGCAAGTTTCTGAAGGATTATTTAGGGTGAAAATTCGAGAAAGTATTCAGCCTTATTACCTAGAAACTTTATTGGCAAACGAGTTTAGAAGTCAGGAGCTTGATTTAGATTTTGAATATTACTTGTACGATTGTTTTACGGATTCGGTGGTATTTACCAATACTATAGCCTTAACTCAAAACCCCCAAGAATTTGAAAGTGTAGCTCCTGAAATGAATTGGGAAAGTGATGCCCATTACTTTGGTGTTTATTTTCCTGATAGGCTCTCAAAAGTTTTAGGCCAAATGGACTTTTGGATTTTTTCTACGATTTTATTGTTGGTTATCAGTTTGTTTTTTGGTTACACCATAAGCGTTATTCTAAAACAAAAAAGACTTTCGGAGGTAAAAAACGATTTTATCAATAACATGACACATGAGCTAAAAACTCCAATTTCAACCATTGCGCTGTCATCAAAAGTTTTGTTGTCAAAGGATATTCATGAAAAACCTGAAAGGTTAAGGAACTATGCCGAAATAATTGATAAAGAAAATGCAAGACTGCAACTTCAAGTGGAAAAAGTTTTGCAAATAGCTAGTTTAGAGAAAGATAAGGTTGATATTAGTCAGCACACGGTAAATATCCATCAACTTATTAATGATGCTATTAACGTAATTTCTTTAGGTGTTGATGAGCGTAATGGAAACTTATCTGCTAATCTTAATGCTAAAAATATTTTGGTTAAAGGAGATGAAGTGCATTTAGCAAATGTGTTTACCAACATTTTAGATAATGCGTGTAAATATTCTGTTGATGCCCCAAAAATCGAAGTATCAACAAAAAATAAAGATTCTAATATTATTGTTGAGGTTAAAGACCAAGGAATAGGAATTGACAAAAAGTCTCAATCTCAAATTTTCGAAAAGTTTTATCGGGTTCCAAAAGGTAATGTACACGATGTAAAAGGCTTTGGCCTTGGCTTACACTACGTTAAAGTTATTTTGGATTACCACCATGGAAAAGTAGAAGTAGAAAGTGAAATAGGAAAAGGTACGCTCATAAGATTAATTTTACCCAACCATCATGAATGAAAAAACTCAAGTTTTATTGGTAGAAGACGACCCATCACTGGGTTTTGTTATAAAAGACAACCTCAATGAACTAGGTTACGAGGTGAAATGGTGCAAAGACGGAAATGATGGTTTTACCACTTTTTTTCAAGGCAACTTCAATTTTTGTCTTTTAGATGTAATGCTTCCTAAAAGAGATGGGTTTTCATTGGCTAAAGATATAAGGGTTGTAAATGCTGATATTCCAATTCTTTTTCTTACAGCAAAATCTCATGTAGATGATAAAATTGAAGGCTTTAAAGCCGGTGGCGATGATTACATCACTAAGCCATTTGCCATCGAGGAGCTCGATGCTCGAATAAAAGCTATTTTAAAAAGAACTACTCCCAAAAAAGCTTATGCAAAGGCAGATAGTAAAGATGAATTTAAAATTGGAAACTACGAATTTAACTTTAAGAACCTCGAACTTACTTGTGGAGACTATAAAAAGGTACTTACTCGCTTAGAAGCTGATTTACTTAGGCTACTTTGTATCCATAAAGACCAAGTTTTAGAACGCCAAATTGCCTTGAATATAGTTTGGGGAAAAGATGATTATTTCCTTGGGCGAAGCATGGATGTTTTCATCACCAAGCTTAGAAAATACTTAAAACATGACCCTAGAATTGAAATTAAAAACATTCATGGCGTAGGATTTAAACTAATTGTAGGTGATTAGGTCGGCTGCATTTTTTCTTTTATTGCTCATTACAAGTTTTGTTGGTTTCGGACAAGAAGAAATCCAACTTAAAACCCCTGAATTTGTAATTAGTGAAGTAACTCATGAGTTCAAAATAATAGACCCTTATGTAGATAGGGGAGTAGGGTTGGTTTACCTAAATAAACAACCTGTAGAAATATATTTTGAAGACTTTGAAGCCGATTTTTCTTATTCTTTCAGCGAAAGCGGAAAACAAGAGGTTGAAATTTTATATGAAGATCAAACCTTTATTTATACGCCAAAGGTAATTCCATTGTGGATGTCGGTTTTACCGCCATTAGTGGCCATATTATTGGCTCTTTGGATAAGAGAAGTAATTGTTTCATTATTACTGGGAATATTCTTTGGCGCTGCAACTATTGGATGGTACACCGAAGGCTTTTTAGGTGTTGGTAAAGCTTTTCTTTCGGTATTAGATAAATATCTTATCAATACTTTGAATGATTGGGGGCATTTGGCCATTATTCTCTTTACATTACTAATTGGAGCCATGGTAGCAGTTATATCTAAAAACGGAGGTATGCAGGGAGTGGTAGATAAATTGGCAAAAAGAGCAAACTCCCCTAAAAGCGGAATGTTAACTACTTGGCTTTTAGGAATTATCATATTTTTTGATGATTATGCTAATACACTTGTGGTAGGAAATACAATGAGGCCGCTAACCGATAAGCTAAAAATTTCTCGCGAAAAGCTTGCTTATTTGGTGGATAGTACTGCTGCACCGGTAGCTTCATTAGCTTTTATTACTACATGGATTGGTGCAGAATTAAGTTACATTCAAAACGGTATAGATAAAATAGATGGGCTTGGGGAAACAGAAAGTGCTTATGGTATCTTTTTTAACTCATTGGGGTATTCTTTTTATCCAATTTTTACTTTGTTTTTCATGTTTTGGTTAATCTTAAAACAGAAAGATTTTGGACCAATGTTAAAAGCTGAGCAGGCAGCAAGAAAAGCAGCTCCGGTAAAAAATGAGTCAGAAGAGGAAAATGAATTTACTATTAAAAAGGGCCTAAAGCCCAACTTATGGAATGCTATTTTACCTGTTTTGGCTGTAGTAGTGGTTACTGGATGGGGATTGGTTTACACTGGTAGTTTAACCTACGATTGGAATTTAGAAATTGGATTTTTCTCCAATCTTTCGGGTGTTATAGGTAGTGCAGACTCTTTTTATGCCCTGCTGTGGGGCTCGTTAGTTTCTATTTTTTTAGCAGTTGTAATGAGTATGCTAAATAAAAGTTTGAAATTGGCAGAAAGCCTTGAAACCGCTGTTAGTGGCATAAAGTCTATGATGCCGGCAATCATTATTTTAGTGTTGGCTTGGGGTTTAGCAAGTGTTACAGAAGAAATGCATACCGCAGATTTTATTACCGGATTATTGCGAGAAAATGTTGGTATTTGGATTTTTCCAACCCTTACTTTTCTTCTTTCTGCAATTGTATCATTTGCTACAGGCAGTAGTTGGGGAACAATGGCAATATTATATCCTTTGTTTTTACCTGCCGCATGGCAATTGGGTCAAGATGCAGGGCTTGAGCACATAGCCTTGGTAAATTTATTTTCTCACACTGCAGCAACTGTTTTGTGTGGTTCTGTTTTAGGAGACCATTGCTCGCCAATATCAGATACTACAATATTAAGTTCTATTGCAAGCTCTTGCAACCACATAGACCATGTTAGAACCCAATTGCCCTATGCCTTAACTACTGGTGGTGTTTCTATTGTATTTGGGACCTTATTGGTGGCATTGGGAGTGCCATCTATTTTTGCATTTTTGATAGGTTTTGGTGCTATTATTTTTATCATCAAAAAGTTTGGAAAAGTTGTTTCATGAAAGGTAATTATTGGTTGAGTAGATTTGAGTTATTACTACTTTTTTTTGGTGTAGTTTTTTTGTTTGGTTGCGAAAACCGCGATGAAAAGTTAGAAACCCAAAGAAAAGCTGTGATGGAGATTCATGATGAGGCCATGGCTAAAATGGATGTACTCTATAATTTAGAAAACAAAGCCCGCGAAAAGGTGATGGTATTTAAGCTAGAAATGCGAGATGACTCAGCAGCAGTATATGAAGAATTACTTTTTAAATTGGCCTATGCCCAAGAACATATGATGGATTGGATGCACGATTATAACTTAGATAGCGCGGCAAATGCCAATCCTAAGGCAGAAAAATATCTTCAATCTCAAATGGTTGCGGTAAAAAAAGTACATCAAGATATTTTTGAAGCATTGGAAGAAGGGAAGAATAAGATTAAGTGAGAATTTTTGGATTATTTAAATTTTTCTAGGTAACCTAAATTCTTTCACTTAGATAATTGATAGTCTTTGATTAAGATATTTGCGGATAGGTTTAGCTTTTGGTTCAAAAACCTTATCATTTCTAAGGTTAACTTTCTTTTTCGATTAAGCATTTCTGATACTCGACTTTTACCTCCAAATTCCTTAACTAAATCAATTTGTTTTAAATGAAGTTCCTCCATTCTAATTTTTATTGCTTCAATAGGATCAGGGGCTTCAATAGGGTAATGTTTTTTTTCGTATTCATCTACTAAAATTGCAAGAATATCAGCCTCGTCACTTTCAATAGAGCCTTTTGCTGCATCGAAAATTTCATTTAACCTTTCTAAAGCATTTTGATAATCTTTTTCTGTTTTTATTGGCCTTATTTCCATTTTCTTAACTTGTTAAATTGTATCAGCGTCAATTTTATCGTAATCCTTATGAGTTCCAATAAATCGAATAAAAAGCCACTGTTTTTCAAAATTTATTTTTGCAACTAGTCTGTAGGAGTTTCCTTTTATATTAAATACAAACCGTCCACTTTTTAAAATGGAAACTGTTGCATAAGCTTTTTTAATATCATTTGGACTGTTCCAATTTGAGTTTTTTGCTGTGTCATACCAAGTTTTTAAATACTGTTCAGCATCGGCATATTTTTTCCAAAATTCTCTTAAGGTACTTTTTGCAAATATTCTTTCCAATGGTAAATACAAAAATAGTTAAAGTTCTGAAAAGTAGAACTTGTTTTATTTGAATTTTGACCTATTTAATTGAATGATCACTGTGCAATTTCATTCAAAGCTACTACCAACTTGTCTAATTCATCAAGCGTTGTATAAATGTGAGGGGTAATTCTAACACCGCTTACATCTTCAATTTCCACAGAGGTTGTATGTATTTGGTATTTATTCATTAGGGCTTGGCTAACTTCATTTTTTGTTTTGCCCTCAATAGCAATTGTTGCAATTGCTCCACTATACTCAGCTTTTAGAGAGGTGAAACTTTTAATTTTAGGATTTTCAAGTGCTTTTTCCAGCCAATAATTTTTTAAAAAATGTAAACGCTTTGCCTTTCGGTTAACTCCAATAGTTTTATGGAAATCTATAGCTTGTCCAATTGCATATTCTGCAGGAAAAGATCTCGTTCCTTGAGCTTCAAACTTTCTTATGTTGTCTTCTTGTGGATTAGGTGGGGCCAACGATGGCCATATTTTAGCAATCTTTTCTTTTTTAATGTACATCATTCCTGTACCAAATGGAGCGCAAAGCCATTTGTGTAAACTAGTTCCAAAATAATCTGCTCCTGTTTCAGGAATTGTGAAATCTAAATGTGCGAAACTATGTGCCCCATCAACTAGCACTTCAGCGCCGGCTTCATGAGCTGCATTTGCGATTTTTTTAGCCGGTAATACTTGCCCTGTCCAATTTATCATGTGGGTAATGTGTACCAATTTTGTTTTAGAGGTAATTTGTTTTTTATAGGCTTCAACTATTATTTCATCATTTTCTATTGGCATTGGTAATTCCACCCATTTTATTACTATTCCTTCTCGCATTTGCCTTTGTACCCACCCTTGTTTCATGTTAGGGTAATCAAAAGGTGAGAGCACTACTTCATCTCCTTTTTTTAGGGGTAATCCAAAAATTATTGTTTCTAAGGCCTCGGTGGTATTTCTATTGATTACAATTTCTTCAGCATCTACACCGGCAAGTCCGGCCAACTTTTGTCTAAGACTTTCTCTTCCTTTATCTAAAACTCGCCACATGTAATAAGATGGCGCTTCGTTAGCAAGCCGATTGTACCTTTCAAAGGCATCTTGCACCACTTTTGGTTGCGGACTTACACCGCCATTATTTAGATTGGTTAAAGTTGCGGAGGTAGTGTAAGATTGCTGAACCCAACGCCAAAACGATTCATCTGTTTGGGTTGAAGGAGCAGAGGAAATGCTATCTAATAGTGAAATGTTTTTTAGTTCATTAGCAGAGAGTTGCGGCGCTAAACCAATACTAGCTCCTATTGTGCCAAAAGCTTTTAAGAAGTTTCTCCTAGAATTTTTCATTGGAGCAATTTAGCAAATTGTACCAAAAAAGAAACCCGATCCAAAAAGAACCGGGTTTCTCCAAACTTTAAATCGTAAAAATCAGTAGTAAATTAGTCTCCTAACTTTCGCGACATATTTGGCTAATCTAATAACTTGTTTCGAATAACCAAATTCATTATCGTACCAAACATATAGTACAATACTTTTTTTATCGGGATGAACAATGGTTGCAGGGCTATCATAAATACTGCAACAAGTGTTTCCAATAATATCAGTTGAAACCAATTCAGGCTCAATAGAGTAGTTAATTTGATTTACCAAATTTCCTTTAAAAGCAGCCTTTTTCATTACTTCATTTATTGCTTCAATTGAAGTTTCTTTAGCCACCTCAAGGTTTAATATTGCTAGAGACCCATTTGGCGTTGGTACCCTTACGGCATTTGCAGTTAGTTTATCCTTTAAACTTGGAATTACCTTCGTAACAGCTTTTCCTGCGCCTGTTTCGGTAATTACCATGTTAACAGCAGCAGACCTTCCTCTTCTATGTTTACTGTGCATGTTATCTAACAAATTCTGATCGTTTGTGTAGGCGTGCACAGTTTCAATATGACCTTTAACTACATTTAAATTATCGTCAATTGCCTTTAATACCGGTACAATTGCATTGGTAGTGCAAGAAGCAGCAGAAAAAATATTTTCTTGTTCAATATCCAACTCTTGATGGTTAACACCATAAACAATGTTGGGTATTTCTTTGCCGGGTGCTGTTAAAAGCACCTTTGAAATTCCCTTTGCTTTTAGGTGTCTTGATAAAGCCTCTCTATCTCTAAAAGCTCCTGAGTTATCAATTAATAAAGCATTTGAAATACCGTATTGCTCATAGTTTATTTCTTCAGGTTTACCTGAATTAATGAATTTAACCCTTTGTCCGTTAATAATTAAAGTCATGTTCTCAGTATCAATATCAACGTTACCGTTAAATGGACCGTGAACAGAATCATTAATAAATAAAGCGGCTCTTTTTACCAATTGGGCCTCATCCATACCTCGTACAGCAATAGCACGCAACCTAAGTTGTTGGCCTTTTCCTGCTTGCTTAATAATTTCACGAGCTAAAAGTCTTCCGATTCTACCAAAACCAAAAAGAACAACATCTTTTGGTTGAAGGTTAAAATCTGCTTCACCCATGTAATTAGCTAGCTTTTTATCTAAAAAGTCTTGCTTGTCTCTGTATTGGTCTTTATCGTTTAACCATTCATTGGCCAACCTTCCAATATCAATTTTAGATGGAGCTATGTTCATAGCCTCAATAAGCATTGCCAACTCAGAGGAGGTAAACACATCAATCGGTTTGTTTACGGTTTTTCTTCCGTATTCATGTAGTTTAAGGATTTCAGAAACGCTTTTATCAACAAGCTCATTTCTGAAAAGTACTAACTCAATAGAGTGGTTGTACATTAGATTTCCGATAGAACTTATTAGGTTAACAGCTGCCCTTTGTCTATCATTCCAACGATCGAGGTCTTGGTTATAAGCCTTTACCTCGCGGGTTGTACTTTGATTCATGTAGGTTAGGAAATAAAATTAAAGTGTAATGATTACTAGCCTAAATAAGCTCTTAATAATTTGCTTCTAGAAGTTTGTCTTAACTTTTTAATGGCTTTTTCTTTCACTTGTCTTACTCTTTCTCTGGTAAGTTCAAACCTGTCACCAATTTCATCTAAAGTTAAAGCGTGCTTCATTCCAATTCCGTAATAAAGCTTAATTACTTCACTTTCTCTTTCACCTAAAGTCTTCAATGATCTATCGATTTCTTGAAGTAAAGACTCACGCATAATATTGTGGTCTGTTTTAGGAGAGTTTTCTTCTGAAAGAACGTCTAATAAGCCATGATCTTCTCCTTCTTTAAACGGCGCGTCAACCGAAACATGTCTTCCGGAAATTTTCATGGTATCTGAAACCTTATCTTCAGTAATTTCAAGGTTGTCAGCAATTTCTGAAGCAGAAGGAACTCTTTCGAATTCTTGTTCAAGCTTAGAAAATGTTCTGTTGATTTTGTTTAGAGAACCTACCTGGTTTAGGGGTAGCCTAACAATTCTAGCTTGATCTGCCAAGGCTTGAAGAATTGATTGGCGAATCCACCAAACAGCGTAAGAAATAAATTTAAATCCTCTGGTTTCATCAAATTTTTTGGCGGCTTTGATGAGGCCTAAGTTACCCTCATTGATCAAGTCGGGCAGGGTTAACCCTTGATTTTGGTACTGTTTAGATACCGAAACAACAAATCTTAAATTGGCTCTCACTAATTTTTCCAATGCTCTTTCATCTCCTTGTTTTATTCTTTTGGCTAGTTCTACCTCTTCTTCGGCAGTGATCATGCCCTCTTTTGAGATGTCTTGTAAATACTTTTCGAGCGATTTGGTTTCACGGTTAGTGATAGATTTTGTAATCTTTAATTGCCTCATATTGTTTTGTTTACATTAAGTTAATTTAAGGAACGAATACCCTAATGGAAAATTGCCCGCAAAAGTAGGTTAAATAAATCGCTTTTGCAAGCAATTTTTTAATTTAAAACTTTGAAAATCAACTTCCTGATAAACTCAGGAAAAAGCCTTATAAACCAAGCCCGTAATAGGCTTTCATTCCGTTTGGATATACCCCTTCAATAAGCACTCCGCCTTTCTTTCCGTCGATTGAATCTTTAAAATCTTGGAAACTATTTACTTTTTCGCCATCTACTTTGGTAATAATGAAGCCTTCTTCTATTCCTGCGCGTTTTAGTTTTCCCGGACTTAACGTTAGTACTTGAACTCCGCCGGTAATGTTTAATTTTTCTTTTAAATCGCTAGAAACCTCTTCGAGCTGAACTCCTAAATCAGCAGAAAACTGGTTTGATTTCTTATCAATTACCTCAGTATTACCAAATCTATTTCTCAATACTATTTCTTTATCAAACAAATTGTTTTTACGGGCCACTGTTACAGAAATTTTGTCTCCTGGACGAAATTTACTTAGTTGTTCTTGTAATTCAGGAATGTTTCGAACTTCAACTGCACCAATTTTTTTTATTACATCTCCCGCTTCTAAACCGGCTTCTTGTGCGGCCCCATCTTCTGTAACATCTGCAATATAAATTCCATCTAAACTATTAAGGCCTTTGTCATCGGCCAACACTTGGTCAATTGGTCTAATAGAAACGCCAATAAATGCCCTTTGCACCATTCCAAACTCTTTTAGGTCGCTAATAACTTTCTTTACAATGTTTACAGGCACAGCAAAAGAGTAGCCTGTATAAGAGCCTGTATTTGATTGAATTGCAGTGTTTATTCCAACTAAATCGCCATTGATGTTTACAAGTGCACCACCTGAGTTACCGGGGTTTACTGCTGCATCGGTTTGAATAAAAGATTCGATAGGAGGAAGTCCATTGGTTGGATCTCGGTCTAAAATATTAATGTCTCTACCTTTTGCCGAAACAATTCCTGCAGTTACTGTGCTCCTCAAATTAAAGGGGTTTCCAACTGCTAAAACCCAATCGCCAACTTCAAGTTCATCAGAGTTTCCGTATTGGGTAAATGGCAAATCTTGCTCATCTATTTTTAGTAAAGCTAAATCTGTTGTTGGGTCGGTTCCGATAATTTGTGCATGGTACGATTTTTTGTTGTTGAGTGTTATTTCTACATCATCGCCTCCTTTAATTACATGATTGTTTGTGATGATGTAACCATCTGGCGAAATAATTACACCAGAACCTTGACCTTCTCTCCTTGGAGTTCTTTGCTCAAAAGTTCCTCGTCCAAAAAAGAACTCCATAAAAGGATCTGTATAGTAGGTAGATTTTGATTGAAAGATTGTTCTGACATGTACTACAGAATTTACTGAATTTTTGGCAGCCAACCGGAAACTTGTTGTTGCAGCCATGTCAGGAAGGTAGTTTGCAAAACTCGGTTTTGGGTTTTCGCTCCCAGAACCTGTGGTTTCAATAATCCTTTCAACTATTTGTTGATTTTCTTCTTTTTTAGTGATTTGTTGTGCTGTAAACACCACTAAACCACCTAATATTGCTGCTGAAAATAATTTCAAGAATCCTTTCATATCTAATAAATTTTTGAACGCTTAAATTTGTCCAAAAACAACGCCATGGTATAGCTTCGGGTTGTTTTTGTCATGTTAAAACATGTTAAGTAAAATCTAACCTTAAAGTTATCTCAAATACTTTAAAAAATATTGTCCTACTTTTTATTGGTGTGCTCATTGGAGTTATAGGGATGAAGCTATTTAACTTGCAAGAAAAAGTTTCAACTTCGGCAGAAAAAACAGTATCAGCAGAAAAAACATCATCACCTAAGGCAAGTAACAAAAAGGAAACTTTAGCTGAAAAGCCAAAAACTAATAACGCATCGGTTGAAAAAACAAATCCCGAGCAAAACATTACCAAAGAAAATTTTACTGAAGACAGTTTAGTTGCAGAAGAACCTGTTGAAGAGTTGTTTTATGAAGAAGATACGAATAACTATTACGATACTATTCTTTCTGCCTCAGATTCTCAATTTATAAGTTTTGCTAAAGATAATTTTGAGGATACAAGTGTTGCCTTTTTAACCATTGATTCATCAATTGTAAATGATTCCATAACAGAAGAGCCTCTCGAAGTCAAAAAGGAGCAAGTTTTAGGTATGATAACTTTACCAATTATCAATTTAGATGATGATACTTTAGGAAATTCTGAAAGCGACTCAGTAATAAGTCAACTATCTAACATCAAAGAGAACGAAATTGAAAATGTTTCTGTGGCTTTTTGGAGCTCTCCCATCAACTTTAAAGGGTATAAGTTTAACGGAAATAAGCTGATTTTGTATGGCTTGTCTTTTCAACCGGAGGCAAAAGAAACATCTTTAGTTTACCAATATAAAAATCAAATATATTTACGGTATTTAGGAGTTACTTACCGCATTCAAAATTCATTACAATATAAAACCTACGAAGAGGTTAAAGACTCTACTCTTTTAAAAGTGTTGCGGTAAATGGCTAAAAGAAAGCAAAAGAAAGGAACAAAAAAAGGTTGGGTTTTAGCATTAACTGCTTTAATATTTACAGGTGCTGTTGGTTTGTTTCTTTTCTACAGGTGGATTTACGCAAATAACATTGCCGATAAATATCAATCACCATATTTTTATGTTTACTCTTCAGACAATTATGAAGCAGTTCTTAAAAGGTTAGAAGCCGAAGGGGTTTTAAAAAATATGAACTCCTTTGATTGGGTTGCAGAAGAAAAAAATTATCCCAATAACGTAAAGGCAGGAAGGTACACTATTAAACCTCCACTAAGCAATAACGATTTAGTGAACCTTTTGAGGTCGGGAGCACAGGAGCCATTAAATGTTATTGTAAAATCGTTTAGGTTTAAAGAGCGATTGGCAGGTTATT
>JAAZVO010000263.1 GCA_018623405.1 Crocinitomicaceae bacterium | reverse complement strand
GTTTCATCTAAAATAGCCAACTTAGGTTCTAACATTGCCATTTGGAAGATTTCATTACGCTTTTTTTCACCGCCTGAAAAACCTTCATTTACTGAGCGTTTTGCAAGGTCAGACTTTAATTCAACTAAGGCTTGTTTATCCTTCACCATTTTCAAAAAGTCTTTTGCGGCAATAGGAGTTTGGCCTTTGTATTCTCTAATTGAGTTAATGGCTGTTTTTAAAAAGTTTATGTTACTTACACCCGGTATTTCTACAGGATATTGAAAGGCTAAGAATAAACCTTCAGCAGCTCTCTCCTCAGGATCTAACTCTAAAAGGTCTTTTCCTGAAAAGTTTACATTTCCATCTGTTACTTTATAATCTTCTCTACCTGCCAATACGGAAGCCAAGGTACTTTTCCCCGAGCCATTTGGCCCCATTATGGCGTGAACTTCTCCGGCTTTAACCTCTAATGAAAGCCCTTTTAATATCTTTTTGCCTTCTACCTCGGCATGTAAATTTTCAATTTTCAGCATGATTTTTTTCTAAATAAATTATCCAACAGATCCTTCAAGCGATACTTCTAATAACTTTTGAGCTTCAACAGCAAACTCCATAGGAAGTTGATTTAAAACCTCTTTTGCATAACCGTTTACTATTAATTTTATAGCTCCTTCTGTATCAATTCCTCTTTGATTGCAATAAAAAATTTGGTCTTCCCCAATTTTTGATGTGGTTGCCTCGTGTTCTATTTTGGCGGTTGGATTACTTGTTTCTAAGTAAGGGAAGGTATGAGCACCACATTGGTCGCCCATGAGTAAGCTATCGCATTGTGAAAAGTTTCGTGCATTTTTTGCCGATTTGTTAACTTTCACAAGTCCGCGGTAGCTATTATTACTTTTTCCTGCAGAAATACCTTTTGAAATAATAGTGCTTTTGGTGTTATTACCTATATGAACCATTTTGGTACCTGTATCAGCCTGCTGCATATTATTTGTAACAGCTACAGAATAAAACTCCCCTATTGAGTTGTGGCCTTTAAGCACACAGCTAGGGTATTTCCAAGTAATAGCTGAGCCTGTTTCTACTTGAGTCCAAGATATTTTAGAACCATCACCTTCACACAACCCTCTTTTGGTTACGAAGTTGTAAATTCCTCCTTTTCCGTTTTCATCTCCCGGATACCAATTTTGAACGGTAGAGTATTTTATTTCAGCATTTTTTGCTGTCTTTAATTCTACTACTGCTGCATGAAGCTGATTTTCATCTCTCATAGGAGCTGTACAACCTTCTAAATAACTCACATAACTTCCTTCTTCTGCTACTACCAAGGTCCTTTCAAATTGACCTGTGCCACTTTCGTTTATTCTAAAATAGGTAGATAACTCCATTGGGCATCTAACACCTTTTGGAATGTAACAGAAAGAACCATCAGTGAAAACGGCAGAATTTAGCGCAGCAAAGTAATTATCGCTTACAGGAACCACAGAGGCTAAGTGTTCTTTAACTAATTCAGGATATTCTTGAATTGCTTCACTCATTGAGCAAAATATGATGCCTAAATCTTTCAATGTTTTCTTAAAGGTGGTTTTTACTGAAACGCTATCAACAACCACATCTACAGCAACACCAGTTAACCTTTTTTGCTCTTCTAAAGAAATGCCTAGTTTATTGAATGTATCAAGTAATTCAGGATCTACCTCATCTAAACTATCCAATTTCTTTTTTTGCTTTGGGGCTGCGTAGTAGTGTATGTTTTGAAAATCGATAGGAGGATAATTAACATGAGCCCACTTAGGTTCTTTCATTTTTTCCCAAACATGAAAAGCATTTAACCTAAATGAAAGCATCCATTCAGGTTCATTTTTTTTGGCAGAAATAAACCTAATAATATCTTCATTAATACCTTTGGGAGCTTTATCAGATTCAATATTGGTTACAAAACCATATTTGTATTTCTTTTGTGTTACTGCCTCAAGTAATTCGTTACCTTGTTTTGCCATAGTACTTTATACAGAGAAACTTTCGCCACAACCACAGGTTCTTGAGGCGTTTGGGTTATGAAAAACAAAACCTTTTCCGTTTAGCCCTCCGGTAAACTGTAGTTCTGTTCCTGCTAAATAGAGGAAGCTTTTTTTATCAACAACTATTTTAATGCCTTTATCTTCAAAAAGCTTATCCTCATCAGATAGTTTTTCATCGAATTCTAAATTGTAGGTTAACCCCGAACAACCGCCACCTTTTACGCCCACTCTAATAAAGGCATTGGTGCCAACTTGCCCATCATTTTTTAACCTAATTACTTCATTTTTGGCCTCTTCAGATACTGTGATCATAGCTGTGTAACAACAAAGATTAATTCATGTTTAACAATGACGCAAATTTATTTAGAATAATTCTAAATAGAAAGTTATTCACAACAAAAAATACCTAGTAGTAGGTAGTTGGGCAGTTTAAAAATTGTACTTAGGATTTTCTGTGCTAAAATCTATTGCCTCCAATTTGGGGTCTACAATTAATCAATTGTATTGATATTCAGAGAATACACCTTGTTCATCTTCTATTTTTATGTACACCGGAAGCATTGAAACTTTATCTACAAAGAGCACTACCTTTTTTGCAAAATGATTAGGTATTAAAATTTCATCTCCTGCTGTTGCATCATCAAAATCGTCGTATTGGGTATTTTTTTGAAGAATTTGATAGTCTGAAAGATGGAACATTTTTCCAATACTTGTTAAGCTCTCTCCCTTTTTAACTGTATAAGGAACCCAATTAAAGTTACGCCAATTAATTTCTACATGGTAGCAGTTCCAATGCCTAAAGATTACGTCTTTGTTTTTTACAACATAGCTGGGTAAATTAGCTTCTCCGATTTTAAAAGTTTCGTTTTTTATTACTTCTGCTAAAAACAAAAAACCATTTACCTCAATGGTATGATGATGATCTTTTCTTAAAATCCAAGAGTTTGGCTCTAATTCGATATTGAAATATGGAAATTGATTCGGAGATAGAATGACCTTATTTTCATCTTTATAAAATAACAATTCAGGTCCCCGCTCTCCATCGGGTTTTATAGACTTTAAATAGGTAACGTAATTTGGTTTTTGTTGTAGCTTAACCTCAGAAACAGAAATGTTATAATCACTCCCAATCCTTTCTCGTGCTACCATCTCGAAATGCAAGGAATTAAACTCTCCGATTGATTTCACAGAATTGTTTAAGATTTCAATTCCTGTTTGCCCAAAAACAAAGGTTGAGCAGTAAAAAATCAAAAAAGAAAATAGTAAGCTTATTTTTGGCAATCGGTTGTGTTTGTTCAGCCCTTCAAATGAACTAAAAATTGAAACACCAAAAAACAAAATCAACAGGAATCATTCCTGCGCGTTTTCAATCTTCCCGGTTTCCCGGTAAGCCACTGCAGCTTATTGAAGGCAAAGCAATGATAATAAGGGTAATAGAGCAATGTTTAAAATCTAACTTAAACAATGTTATTGTAGCTACCGATGATGATAGAATTGCAGAAGTAGTAATAAAAAACGGATATGAAGTTTTGCTTACACCAAGCCATTTGCAATCAGGTACCGAAAGGTGTTTTTATGCATACCAAAACCTCGAAAAACCATCGGATTATTTAATAAATATTCAAGGTGATGAGCCTTTTATTGCTCCATCGCAAATCAACCAAACAATAGCACTACTTGAGCATAAAGAAACTCAAATTGCAACATTATTTACTCATTTTAAAAGCGAAGAAGATGTAAAATCTCCCCATAAAGTTAAATTGGTTTGCGATGAAAATGGTAAAGCCTTGC
>JAAZVO010000262.1 GCA_018623405.1 Crocinitomicaceae bacterium | reverse complement strand
TTTTTTGCTTTGGGCATTATTTTCTCTGACCTAACCATGATTTTATTGATCTTGTTTGGCCTATCAAGCGTATTTGAAAGTTTACTTTTTAAAGAAAGTTTTAGCCTTATTGCAGGCTTTATAATTGTTGGTTTAGGAGTTTACTCAATTCTTAAACCTCAAGGCCGCTCAAGCACAGGCAGGGTTAAAGACTTGCTACCTTATCAATATACCCTTAGGGGGTTTGGAATAAACATCGTAAACCCCTTTAGTTTTATGGTTTGGATTGCCGTATTAGGTGGTATTTCGCTAAAGCGAGATTTTACCAATGGTGAATACATCACATTTATTTCTGTTTTGTTAGGTACAGTGCTGATGGCAGATGTAGCTAAGGCATACGGGGCAAATGCCCTAGGCAAAATCATGAACGATAAAGTAGTGCATCTTGTAAATAGGATGTTAGGATTTATTTTTATTGTTTTGGGCTTTAGGATGTTGTACTTCTTTTATGAGTTGTACACCTATGGAAACCAGTCTTTACAAATTGATGCTTTTTAACTCCAGCACTAAATAGCAAGTTCCAATTTTTCTTCTGAGGTGTGATTTTTAATGTCTAGATAATCTATCAAAAGTTGAGCAAGTATATTTTGAGTTTCATCGGGGTAATAAACCTCTACCCTTTTTTGCGAGTTTGTCCACCGCTGTATTGCCTCAACTTGCTGCATATTAAAATCGCTTAATACCGGAACACCCAAATTTGCTAATGCTGCAGCATTGCATTCTTGTTCGTATTGATATTTCATGGGTATAACCATTAGCTTTTTCTTTAAATACAAAGCTTCGGCAGGTGCTTCAAAACCTGCCCCGCAAAGCACGCCTTCACAAGCAGCTAAATCTGCCACAAATTGATTGTTGTTAATTGGCCTTATCCAAACATTATTTATCTGCTGTTCTTTTTTGGTATGCTTTGAAAAAACATGCCATTGGCAGCCTTTTACTTCTCCTAAAACTTTAATCATTATTTCATCGCTGTAAGCAGGAAGGTAAACTAAATAGAAGCCTTTATTTGAAGTATTTAACGCTCTTATATCTTTTCTGATTACCGGAGTAAAAGTACTTTCATCATAAGGCTTAAAGTGAAACCCAATTTTTTGCTTAACCGGAGCATAGTATTTTAATACCGCAAACCCTACCCAATTTTTTCTTGAGGGTTTTGGTGCATTTGGTGCTAGCACTACTGCTTGATGACTTAAAGAAATGCACTTTACTCCTTTAAGCAAGCAAGCCCAAGCGGTAACCGGCTCAAAATCGTTAATTACCAAATCATATTTTTTTACCGGAACGGTAAAAACCTCTTTGAACAATCGAAATAGATTTGATTTTAAAAAAGTGCCTCCAATATCCACCCCACCCTTTTTTCCGAAAATAAAACTTAGCCCTTTTTTTCTGTAATTAACCTTAAAAGGCAGCTCAACATCTGCTTGGTAGCCTGAAACCAAAACATCGGTTTCTACAATTTGCTTGAGTAAGGGAACAATTTCTCGGGCTCTGCTCAAGTGACCATTTCCGGTACCTTGAATGGCATATAAAACCCTCATGAGTTTAATTTTTGAATTCGGCCAACATCATTTCAAAAACCTTCTTGTTGTCTAGCTCGGCTAGTACTAGGTTTTCATCCAATTCAAAGCCTATTGTATCAGGTGTTTGTTCAGTATTGAAATTACAAACATTCCACTCACCTTCATGAAATTCTAAGGAAGTCAAATTCTCAATCCAATCGCCTGAATTTAAATACCTTACCGTGTTTCCTGTGCCATTTTCTATCAATTTATTTTGCGGTTGATGAATGTGTCCGCATACCACATTATCAAAACCTTTTTCTTGTGCAAGAATGATGGCAGACTGCTCAAAATCATTAATAAACTTTACAGCCGACTTAACATTGTCTTTTATGGTTTTTGACAATGAAAAACGCTTTCCGCCAAACATTTTTGAAACCTTATTTACAAAAACATTCAAAAGAATTAAGGCATCGTAGCTAATTGCCCCCAGTTTTGCCAACCACTTTGAGTATTGCATGGTAACATCAAAAACATCTCCATGAAAAAACAATGTTTTCTTTCCTCCTAACTCAAGTTCTAATTTGTTTAAAATTTGGATGTTACCCATCTCTAATCCCTCAAACTTTCTAAGGGTTTCATCGTGGTTTCCTGTTAGGTAATACACCTTGGTGCCATGGGCCGCTTTGTTTAGAATGTGTTTTACCACCTTCATGTGTTCTTTGGGCCAATACCTTTTGCTAAATTGCCAAATGTCTATGATGTCGCCATTGAGCACCAAAATTTCAGGCTCAATGCTTTTTAGATATTGGCAAAGTTCTTTTGCATGGCAACCATAAGTTCCCAAATGGATGTCTGACAATACTACTAATTCAACTTTTCTTCGAGAAGGTTTTTGGGGAGGGGCAGGACTAGAATAAGTCATTGTTTTAGGTTTTATCAAAATAAAACCAAGTAGATGTTTAAGAAATTAAACCACAATAAAATCAATGTTAAAAAAAGGGCTATCTGTATGACTGATTAAAGCCTAGATAACCCTTTAATAACAAATTAGAAAAATTTAGCGGCTTTTTAAGGCCTACTCAACCAATAGTTTTCTAGAAAACTCAAACTCTTCGTTGTAAAAATTGATGTAATAAATTCCCGGTGCTAAATCTTTGGTATCAAGTTTTAAATCATAAACGCCTGGAGTAAACTCTTGCTTTACCACTCTTGTAATTATTCCATTTTGGGCCATAATACTAATAGTAAAATCAGCTCTTTTTGCTACTCCAAATTGTGTAATTACAAAATCTTTTGCCGGATTTGGATAAATAGAAAAAAGGTGAACATTTTTAATGTCTTCTTCAACACTTGTACCTACTGCAGGAGGATCTTCAGGGGCAGGAATGGCTTGGTTTGCCTTTTGCGTAGCTGAAGATTGAGTTGTTACAAGGTGATTAGCATCTTTCATGGTTTTTACCCCACCGCCATAAGATTGAAAAGTTGAAGGCTCGTTTAGTTTATCTACATAGTAATAATCAGCTTGTGTACTATCTTCTTTAACATCTAAAATAAAATACCCGTGCCTATCTAAATCCACAAATTTCATGTGAGGATTAGGGATATTTGCAGTTGTTCCAGGAATAGGATTGTTAATTTGAATTTCGAAAAGGGTTGCTGTTGCAGGGTCTAAGTTTTCATCGAAGTTTGCAGATGAGATACTTGGTGTTGCAAATTCTACCGCTACACTACCTTCACCTGTGGCAGGGTTATAATTTGGTGTTGGAGCATAAATGGCAGCAGGGTCAGTAACTGAGTCTGCTACATCAAAAGCGAAGGTAGAATGGAAATCGCCTGTAAGGAAAACCGTATTATCAATGTTATTATCTTCTAAATGATTAATAATTTTTAATCGCTCTGCAGGATAACCATCCCAAATATCTAAGAAAATGCTTTCTACATCTGCCGGTGTTTGGCCTGCTTGCGCTGCCCAACCTACATGAAACTCAGAAAAGATGACTTGATTACCAATTATTTTCCATGTGCGTTGAGAGTTAGATAATGCATTGGTGAACCAGTTATATTGGTTGGTACCAAGCAAGGTTCTGTTAGGATCATAAAGTGCCGGATTTGTAACGTCATTTATTTGCTGTTCTCTACCTTCTAGCCTAGTATCTAGCATAATTAGCTCAGCCAAATCGCCAAAAAGAAATTTTCGCATAATTGAAGTGTCTGCAGACTCTGCAATTGGAATCCACTCGAAATAGGCTTTTTT
>JAAZVO010000261.1 GCA_018623405.1 Crocinitomicaceae bacterium | reverse complement strand
GCCAAAATGCCTAATAAAATATGCTCTATAGAGATATATTCATCTTTCAGTTTTTGAGCAAATTGATCGGCTTTAGCAAGTGCCTTTGCCGCCGACTGCGACATGTAAATATTTCCTCCTGAGACTTTTTCATAGCCTTCCACTATTTTATCCAAAGCCATTTTCATGGCATTGGTGTTTACTTCTAGTTTTTTGAGCAAAAAGGGAGTAACTTCCTTATCTACCTCCAAAATAGCCTTAAGCAGGTGACCATTTTCAATAGCTTGCTGATCATTTCCCAACACCATGTTTTGTGCTGTAGAAATAACCTCTTGAGACTTTATTGTATATCGTTCTAAATTCATTTTTTCTGTTTGGATAACTTCCTATCAAATTTGTTTCCAAGGATTTAAAGTTGCTCACTTCAAGAAATAATGTCACTAATTTGTGTGAATAGATGAATTTTTGACTTACTTTCACTCAAAATTTACTCAAATGAGGATAATCTTAGTGGTTTTTTGTTTGACCTTTTTGGTTGCTAAATCTCAAGCGCAAAGCGAAAAAGATATAGTTGATGAAAAAATTATTCATCTCAAAAAAGAACTTTTAGAATTAGACTTATTAATTAATTATCCTGAGAAAAATCCCACCTCATCAGAAGCTGATTCGATTAACCTTAATTCGGTTTCAAAAAATTATATTGTAGCGCTAGTAAATAAATATCCAAATATTTCGCCTAAAGAAAAAGAGGACTTAGAATTCATAAAATCTCAGTTAGAAAAAATATATGATTTAGAATCAAAAAATTTGGAAGAAAATCCAAAACAAAGCAATGATGCCATTAGTATTGATTCTGCGGCCTATGTTAAATTGTTAACTAGAGAAACTGCTGATGTATATTTTAAAATCCAAATAATAGCAACAGAATCTGCTTCATCAGGTGCAAAAATTTCTAAAGACTTAGATTTAAATGAAGAAATTTATGAGGAGTTCGAAAATGGATTGTATAAATATGTAGTTGGTAAGTTTTCTAATTACCAATCTGCAAAATTGAAATCTATTGAAATAAACTCTCAAAAAGGAATAGATAGTTTTGTTGTTGGCTATAAAAATGATAGGAGAACACCCTTTGAAGATATATTTGGTTATTGAAAAAACCCCTAATTAATCTAAGTGCATTAATTTATTTTGGTTATTTTTTCATATTTAGCCATCCTTAAACTATTTTAACGAAACTTTATTAATATCCTAAAAATCTATTTAATGAAAAATTCTTTATCTAAACTTACGCTGTTTATTGCAATTGTAGCAACTGTAACTTTAACTAGCTGTAGAAGCTCTCAAATTGGAATGGTAAATACAGATACCCAACTACAATTAAGAACTTTTGATTTAGAAATGACCAATAATAGAACCGCAACAGCTGCTGTTACAAGGGTTTTAGGAATCGACTTTCAAAGGTTATTTAATCTTGAAAAGGCTAATTTCAGCAGAAATGGATATGCTTCTGTTTATCAAGTACCTGTAATGGGCGCTGAAATTGTTACTCCTGATCAAGCTTATGCATTAAGAGCCTTAGTTGATGAGAACAATGGAACTGAATACGACATGGTGCTTTACCCAAGGTTTTCTAGAAAAACAACTTCGTTTATCGTATTTACTACTACAGAAACTACTGTAACCGCCAAATTGGCGAAACTTAAAAAGTAAACTTTTCTAATGCAAAAGTTAATTGCAACTCTTCTTTTTTTAGGAGGATTTTTGACTATGTATGGTCAATACGATCCTGCTTTTAGTGAATTCTATAGAACTGAAATAGAAAATCTAAAGGCAAACTATGAGAAAGAAGAAGTAAAATTAGAATTGGTAATTCTTTACAACGATTGGTTAAAGGACATCAAACAAGAAAAGGCTTCTTTTTCTGATAAGCAGGCCGATCCTGTTTATGCACAAAGACTCGAAGATCTAGGAAATTTAGAGGAGCAAGTAATCAATGAAATGACAGGTAAAAAGCCTGTGCCAGTTGATGAACCACCAATTGCAGAGGTGGAAGACACAAGCATGATTGCCGGTGGAATGCCCGACTCTTTAATGGCTGAAGTTGAAGAGCCTGTTACTGAAGAACCAGTGGTTGAAGAACCTGTTGTGGATACCATAAATGTTAATGAATTACCAATAAAAGAGGACACTGAAGTTGTTAGTGAACCAATTGAGGAATCTATTGAAGAGGCTCCAGAAGAAGAAGTGGCAAACGACTTCAATGAAACTGAAAGTAATAAAACCTCTACCTCTACTAGCGCAACCTTTGCCGAACTGCTAACAAGTGAAATTCCGGGCGTATTTTACCGCGTTCAAGTATTTGCATCTGCTAAACCAACTGCAGGTTCAGATGTGGCTGCTCGACTTTCTTTAAAAGAAGAAATTGTAGAAGAGCAACACAATGGTTTGTATAAATACCTTGTTGGGAAGTTTTCAATTTACGCTTCTGCAAAAGCAAGAGCGGAAGAATTAAAAGCAAATACAGGAGTTGAGGCTTTTGTTGTTGGCTACAAACAAGAAGAAAGAACTTCTTTGAGTGTAATCTTCGGTTATTAAGCCGAAGTTCTTTCCTTAACCCATTTTAATACCAATTTAAGTTGTTCGTCACGACTTAAATTGGTATTGTCTAAAACCAAGGCATCGTTGGCTTGTGTTAAGGGACTTTCAGCTCTTGTAGAATCAATATTGTCTCGATGTTTAAGGTTTTCTAATACACTTTCAATAGTTTCTTCTTGACCTTTTTCCTTTAACTCTAACCACCGTCTTTTTGCCCTTACATTATTATCAGCAGTCATAAAAATCTTTAGTTCTGCTTCGGGCATAACTACTGTACCAATATCTCTACCATCCATCACCACGCCACCTTTGGCACCCATTTGCTGCTGCAGGAAAACTAATTTTTGCCTTACTTCTTTTATGGTACCTACCTTACTCACATTATTAGAAACCTCCATTGTTCTAATCTCTGCCTCAACCTTTTTTTGATTTAAATAAGTAACCGGATGATTTTCTTCGTTTAGCTCAAAATGTATAGAAATTTCAGGCAAACTTTCAACTAAATGCTCAGTATTTACTTCACCATCATTAATGAAATTATTTTGCATTGCAAACAGCGTAACTGCTCTATACATTGCTCCAGTATCTACATAAACATATCCTAGTTGTTTGGCCAATTGTTTGGCTAATGTGCTTTTGCCGCACGAAGAATAACCATCTATGGCAATTGAGATTTTTTTCAATTATATCTTGGTGTTTAAAGTGAACATGTGCAAGGCTCCGGCAATATGATACCCCGTAATGCCATAATCGAAAGTAAATTTGTTGAAATTTATTCCTGTACCTACGCCAAAACCTGCAAAACCCGAACGGGTGGCTAATTGCATTTCTCGCCTTCTTTGATGATTATAGGAAAACCTCAACATAAAACTCTTGGCAGGAAAAAACTCAACGCCTGCATTAAAATGTCTCATAAATTTATCAAGGGTAAAAACTTTTTGTTTTTCCTCGCCTGTAAAAGGATCAACTTCAATTGTTGATTCATCAGGATAAGATAAATCCCAAGTTTGAAGATTATGTGCCAAAATTGAAAGTCGAAATGGTGCTTTTGCCAACCTCTTTGAAACACCTAATTGAATCTCAAATGGCAAAGCAGACGATGTTTGATTTTGAGAATAGATTTGGAGTCCGGCATGTTTAATTACAAACCCTAAACTTAAATCTTTTTCAGACTCCGTGTAATACATTCCTCCTGTTAAGCCTAAACCCAAATTAACATTTTGAGGAAAAGTGGAAATCAAAAAATTAGAGGCAAG
>JAAZVO010000043.1 GCA_018623405.1 Crocinitomicaceae bacterium | reverse complement strand
TGCTCAGGCATAGAGAACTACTCAAGGTATTTTGATAAAAGACCTCCCGGTTCTAGACCTTTCTGTTTGTTAGATTATTTTCCTGATGATTACCTAATTGTTATTGATGAGAGCCATGTTACCGTGCCTCAAATTGGTGGCATGTATGGAGGCGATTTCGCAAGAAAGAAAAACTTGGTAGAATATGGGTTTAGGCTTCCTGCTGCCATAGATAACCGTCCCTTAAAGTTTGATGAATTTGAAGGATTAGTAAACCAAGCTATTTATGTTAGCGCAACCCCGGCAGATTATGAATTAAATAAAGCCGAGGGTATTGTAGTAGAACAATTAATTAGACCTACAGGCCTTTTAGACCCTCCAATTGATGTAAGACCTTGCACTAATCAAGTAGATGATTTAATGGAAGAAGTTGCGCTTCGTATTGAGCGAAGCGAACGTGTTTTGGTTACTACCTTAACAAAAAGAATGGCAGAAGAGCTTGCTAAATACATGACCAAGCTAGATATTAAATGTAGGTACATTCATTCTGATGTAGATACCATTGAACGGGTTGAAATTCTAAGGGACCTAAGGCTCGGGGCATTTGATGTGTTAATTGGGGTAAACCTATTGCGCGAAGGTTTAGACCTTCCTGAAGTATCGCTTGTGGCAGTTATGGATGCAGATAAAGAAGGTTTTTTAAGATCGCACAGGTCATTAACCCAAACTGCAGGTAGAGCGGCTAGAAACTTGAATGGAAAGGTAATTATGTATGCCGATAAGATTACCGATAGCATGCAAAAAACCATAGATGAAACTGAAAGAAGAAGAGAAAAGCAACTTAAATACAACCAAGAAAATGGTATTGTACCCAAGCAAATTGAGCGTACCAAAGAGAGCATCATGAAAGCTACTGCTGTAGCTACGGTGGGTAAAAAAGAAATTAAAGCTTATGTTGAGCCCGAAATTGTTGGCATTGCAGCAGACCCTGTTGTAGAATACATGAGTATTAAACAACTTGAAAATGCAATTGCCAAAACCCAAAAAGCTATGCAAAAGGCAGCTCAACAAATGGAGTTTATGGAAGCTGCAAGACTAAGAGACGAAATGTTTGCCCTTCAAAAAAAATTAGACGAGAAAAAATAAATTTTGCCTTTAGTTGGTAAGATTGAATAATTTAGCGCACCTTAAAAATTCACCCATGCACAAATCGATATTTGCCCTTGCCGCATCAGCGGTATTGCTAACCTCTTGCGGAGGAGGTAACAACTCACAAAATTCTGAAACAGAAAAGTATTCAACCGTGACCAAAAAAGATAAAAATGGAATGAGCTACGAATCGGTAGTTGGAGACCCAATGAATGTAAGAATGTACACGCTTGAAAATGGTCTGAAAATTTTCATCTCTCCTAATGATGCCGAACCGCGTATTCAAACATTAATTAGTGTTAAGGCAGGCTCTACCTACGATCCTAAAGAAACAACAGGTTTAGCGCATTACCTAGAGCACATGGTATTTAAAGGAACTTCAAAGGTTGGCTCCAACAATTGGGAACAAGAAAAACCGCTGCTTCAAATGATTTCAGATTTGTATGAGGAGCATAAAAACGAAACCGACCCCGAAAAGAAAAAGGCAATTTATGCCAAGATTGATTCTGTATCTCAAGAAGCAGCAAAGTTTTCTATTCCAAATGAGTACGATAAATTAATGTCTTCCTTTGGGGCTACAAGAACCAATGCCTACACAAGTTATGAAGAAACTGTGTACATGAATGATATTCCTACCAATGAGTTTCCAAGATGGGCTAAATTAGAAAGAGAAAGGTTTGGCGAATTAGTACTAAGACTTTTTCATACAGAATTAGAAACAGTTTATGAAGAGTTTAACAGAGGTCAAGACAGCGATTACAGAAGATCGATGTTTGCATTAATGGACAACCTCTTCCCTAATCATCCTTATGGACAACAAACTACAATTGGTGAGGCAGAGCACCTTAAAAATCCATCAATGGTAAACATCCATAATTATTGGAGTACTTACTACAAACCCAATAATATGGCAATAATTTTAGCCGGCGATATTGATCCTGCTGAAGCAGCAAAAACAATAAAAGAAACTTGGGGAGACCTTCAACCAAATAATGAATTAAAAAAACCTGAACTTCCTAAAGAACAGCCAATTACAACACCAATTGAAGTTGAAGTTTTAGGTCCTGATGTAGAATACTTACAAATGGCTTTTAGGTTAGATGGTGTAGGCTCTGATGATGAAAAGAAAGCAACTCTTATTCAATATCTTCTAAGTAATAGAACTGCAGGTTTAATTGATTTAAACTTGGTTCAAAAACAACAAGTTTTAGATGCTTCAGCTTATGCCAACTTCATGAAAGATTATGGCATGTTAATGATGTATGCTAAAGCAAGGCAAGGTCAAGAACTTTCTGAAGTAAAAGACCTTCTTTTGGCCGAAATAGAAAAAATTAAAAGTGGTGCTTTTGATGATGAAATGTTAGCCTCAGTATTGAATAACCTTAAACTTCAAGAAATTCAGAAAAGAGAAGAAAACTACAGGGCCTTTTTCATTAACGAAGCCTTTACCATGGATTTACCTTGGAGCAACAGGGTACAATTTTTAGATGCACTTTCATCTATAACTAAAGAAGATTTAGTGGCTTTTGCCAATGAAAAATTCAACAACAATTATGTGGTAGTTTACAAGAAAAATGGAAAAGACGACAACATCGTAAAAGTTGAAAAACCACAGATTACGCCAATTGATATAAACAGGGCCGATCAATCTAACTTTTTTGTTGAGCTGTCTAGCCAAACTCCCGAAAAAATAAAGCCTGTATTTGTTGATTACAATGCTGCTATTCAAACTAGCACTCCAAAAGAAGGACTTACCTTTCATTACATTGAAAACAAAACAAGTGAGCTTTTTGAACTTTCGGTAATTATTGATATGGGTAAAAACGAAGACCCAAAAATTCCTTTAGCTTTTGATTATCTTAAGTACTTAGGTACCGAAACCATGACACCTGAGCGAGTAAAGAAAGAATTTTACAAACTAGGAGTAAACTTCTTCACCTACTCTGCTAACGACAGGTGTTATGTTGAGCTAGCCGGGTTAGAAAGCTCTGCAGAAGAAGCAATTAAATTACTTGAGGATTTAATGAATAATGCTAAAGCAGATTCTGCAACCTATGCTGAGTTTGTTAAAGGTGTATTTAAAAAGAGAGAAGATGCCAAAATCGCTAAAAATACCATCAAGTGGTCAGGCATGTACAATTATGCATTGTATGGAAAAGAAAATCCTTTTACGAATGATTTAAGTAATGAGGAAATCGAAAATCTAGATCCAAATACCTTGGTAGAAATTATTGATAATATTTTTGATTACGAACACCGAGTAATGTACTACGGTAGAACCTCAAAAGCAGATGCAGAGAAAATGGTTATGGCAAACCACCAAACGCCAGAAAATCTAAAACCACTTCCCGAAAAAAGAAAGTTTGAGTATCAAGCTACCGATAAAAACAAAGTGTACTTGGTTGATTACGACATGGTACAGGCAGATGTGGTTATGGTAGCAAAAGGCCCCGAATTCGATAAGTCATTGATGCCTATGGCGCAGTTGTTTAATGAATTTTATGGAAGCGGCTTATCCTCTATTGTCTTCCAAGAAATTAGAGAAAGTAAAGGTTTAGCTTATTCTGCTTATGCTTCTTATTCTTCTCCAAGCGAAGCTACAGACCCTCATTTATTACGAGCTTTTGTAGGTTCACAACCCGATAAATTAAAGGATGCAGTAAATGAAATGATAAACCTTATGAATGAAATGCCCGAGGCAGAAAAACAATTTAACCTTGCCAAAGAAGCTATTCTCAGTAAAATGGAAACCCAAAGGTTAATTAAAACCCGAGTATTTTGGAACTATTTAAGCAACATGAAGCGCGGAATTGATTACGATATCAGAAAAGATATTTATGAAACCGTGAAAAATGCAACTATGGATGACATGAAGCAATTCTTCAACAACCAAATTGCCGGAAATAGCTATACCATTGCCATAATGGGCAATAAAAAAGATATGGATAAAAATGTACTTGCCTCTTTTGGAGAGGTAATTGAACTTTCAAAAGACGAACTTTATCCCTACTAAATTTTTTCCTAAAACCCCACTCTGTAAAGCCCTTTTTAATTTTTAGAAAGGGCTTTTTTCATTATTGAATTAAACACTTACAAGCCCAATTTGGTTAGCTTAAAAACAACCGTCAAATTAGGCTATATTATGCCTAATTTTGCGCCTCAAAAATTTTAAAGATGGCAAAGTTCCATACCTTAAAGGTTAGTGATATAAAAAGAGAAACAAAAGATTCTGTTTCTGTGGCGTTTGAAGTTCCTGCCGAATTAAAAAATGATTACAAATACACTCAAGGTCAATACCTTACCTTCAAAAAAATGATGGATGGTGAAGAGATAAGAAGGTCTTATTCTATATGTACCTCGCCCATTGTTGACAACGAGTTAAGAATTGCAGTAAAAGAAGTTGAAGGTGGTAAAATGTCTCCTTTTTTAAATCAAAAACTTACCGTTGGAGAAACAATGGAGGTTATGACTCCCATGGGAAATTTTTATACCGAGGTAAATGAGTCGAACAGAAAAAACTACGTGCTTTTTGCAGGCGGCTCAGGCATTACCCCAATAAATGGCATCATAAAAACCATTTTGGCAGTTGAAAAAAACAGTAAAATAAAACTGATTTATGCCAATAAAAATGAGTTTTCTGTAATCTTCAAAGAAGCAATTGAAAACTTGGCTAATAAACATGAAAACCTAGAAGTAATTTATGTTTATGATCAAGCTCCTGCCAATTTCGATGATTTACATGCAGGCTTAATGACCCGCCAAAAAGTACTCGAATTGGTTGAGCATCATGATGCAATCAATAACACCGATGAGTTTTTTGTTTGCGGCCCTACCCCAATGATGAATAACATTACCGATGTGCTTCAAAACTTAGGAGTAGATAAAAAGAAAGTTCACATAGAATATTTTACTACTGTTTTAGATGACATCGCCAAAGAAGAAGCAAAATCAAAACCTTCAGAAAGTGATTTTTCAGGCACAGCCTCTATAAAAGTAATTTTAGATGGTGACGAAGAAGAATTTGAGCTAGATGCAAATGGCGATAGTATTTTGGATGCTGCAATAGATGCCGGACTTGATGTACCTTTTAGCTGTAAAGGCGCTGTTTGTTGCACCTGTAGGGCTAAAGTTATGGAAGGTAAAGTAGAAATGGACATGAATTACGCGCTTGAAGAAGATGAAGTTGAACAAGGCTTTGTACTTACTTGTCAATCGCATCCAAGAAGCGAAAGAGTCGTCGTCGATTTCGATCAAATGTAATTTTTAAATAATTCTATATGCCTGCATATTTTTGCAGGCTTTTTCATTTTTAATGAGATCTTTTTCTTACAGCATTGTAAAAATTTTAGCCTTTATTCCGCCTAGCGTTTTTAAAGGCTTTAGCAAACTTTTGGCCCAAGTACTTTTCTTAATTAGGTACAAAGCCAACATTATAGTTAGAAACTTAAAAAGG
Source organism: Crocinitomicaceae bacterium (assembly GCA_018623405.1). Taxonomy (GTDB): domain Bacteria; phylum Bacteroidota; class Bacteroidia; order Flavobacteriales_G; family Salibacteraceae; genus JAAZVO01. The sequence continues at coordinate 8,170 of JAAZVO010000043.1, read as the reverse complement.
TCGTTTCCAAAAAAATCAAGGGCCGAAATAAGGCAGATGAAAAAGAGGTTCTACCTTAATTTAACTGATGTTTCTACCGAAATTGTTTACAGCAGTGCCTTTGGACCTGAAAAAATGAAAAAGTACTTTAGGGTATTTAATCCTAAGTTAATTGATAACCTTCATGAAGACCACAAAAACATAGTGGTTATTGTTGGTCATTTATGCAATTGGGAAGTAGGCTGCAGCGTTTTACCACTATTTGTAGAACAAAAGGTTTATGCCGTTTACAACCCATTATCAAACCCTTTTAGCGAAGGAATAATAAGTAATGTAAGAAACAGGTTTGGACTAAAATTGGTGAAAAAAGAAAAATCAAACCATTTTTTTAAATCAACTGAGCTAGAAAAGAAAACAGTACTTTTTCTTGGAGATGAAAAGCCAAAGGTTGAAAATACCATTTGGGCAAACTTCTTAAACCAAGATACTCCTGTTTATTGCGGTGCCGAAAAAATGGCCAAAAAGTTAAATTGCCCTGTGGTTTTTATGTACAACAGGAGAATAAAAAGAGGTAAATACGAAATTGGTTTCGACCTAATTACAGAAAACCCATCTGCCCTTAATGAAGGAGACATCACCAAAATGTACGTTCAAAAATTAGAAGAAGAAATAAAAGAAATGCCTTCTACTTGGCATTGGTCGTACCGTTGGTGGGGATTAAAAAGACCTACAAAAGTGCCTGTTAATTAATTTGTTAAAAACAGAAAATGCCCAAAAATAGAGCCCTGCTGCTTTTTCCTAAATTTGTTAAAACCTCCTCAACCGAATGAAAGAAAATTCTGATTTCCCATTCGAACAAAACGATGAAGAAGCCTTCTTGGTAGAGAAGTTTGAAAACATGCTCTCCAATGGCAGTCTTTTGTTTTTTGATGTGGATGAGTTTGAAAACCTTATTGAGTACTACTCTATCAGAAATAATATTGATACTGCTTTTACCGTAATTAACATGGCTAAAAATCAGCACCCTACAAGTGCTGCATTCATGTTAAAAGAAGCTGAGTTGCTTGCCTTTAGCAATAAACCTGTGGAAGCCCTAAAAACAATAGAAAAGCTTGAATTAATTGAAGGTCAAAACCCTGAAATATTTATTACCAAAGCTTCAATTTTTAGTCAACAAGGTAGATACAATCAAGCTATAAAAACCTTAAAAGATGCTTTGCTTTTCGAAGATTCCGATAAAGAAAGTATCTACATGAGTTTATCTTTTGAATATCAAAACATTAACAGGATTGATAAAGCCATACGGTTTTTAAAATCTGTTTTAGAAATTAATCCTTCTAACGAAGATGCCCTTTACGAGCTTTCATATTGTTTTGATATTACAGACAAGCCCGACGAAGCAATTGAATTTTTCAATCAATTTATAAATAGTTATCCTTACAACTATCATGCTTGGTACAATTTAGGAAATGCTTACACCAACCTAAAAAAATATCATCAAGCTTTAGATTCTTACGAATTTGCCATTTTAATTAACGAGTACTTCTCCTCAGCTTATTTTAATAAAGCCAATATATTGGCAAGGCTAGAACGGTATAACGAGGCTGTTGAAGTTTACTTAAAATGTCTAGACCTTGAAGGCGGTGGTGCAATTACCCAATTTTATTTGGCCGAATGTTACTACAATGTAGAAAACTACCAAAAAGCTATTGAGTACTATAAACTATCCTCTAAGGCAGATCCTAAATATGCCGAAGCTTGGATGGGGATAGGGCTTTCTTTAGATAATTTAGATCAATTACCTGAAGCCATAACTTACATGGAAAAGGCAGTTGCTTTAGATGATAAACATGTAGATAACCTTTTAACGCTTGCAGATTCTTACGATAGAGCAGGTGATAAAGAAAAAGCAAGAGAATACTACTTTTTAGCAGTTGATGCTGATGATAATGAAGTAGATGCTTTTATAGAGGCCTCGGATTTTTTTATTGATAACAATGCAATTGACGACGCAATTGAAGTTTTAGTTGATGGAGTAAGGCGCAATCCTTCATTGGCTGAAATACAATATAAATTAGCTGCTACCTATTTTGAAATAGCAGAGCCCACTAAAGGAATAAGCTTGTTACACCAAGCCTTAGACCTTGCCCCGGAATTAAGTCACTTAATTTTTGATTACTTTGCTGATGCGGAAAAGTTCCAAGAAATAATTGATTTAGTGGACATTTATAAAAATAGATAATGAACTTTGAATTACCTTTTCTTCCCAAACGCCCAAAAAAACCTCGAAAAGAAGGCATGACCATGGTTATGGATAAAGGGTTAAGCCTTAGGGAAGCTGAAAACTTTGTTGAGCAAAACACAGAACTTGTAGATTATATTAAACTAGGTTTTGGAACTTCTTATATGACCAAAAACCTAAAAGAAAAAATTGATATTTATCACAAAGCCGGATTTCATGTTTATTTAGGAGGTACTCTATTTGAGGCATTTTTGGTACGCGGAATGGTTGATGAGTATAAAAAGCTGCTAGAAAAATTTGGCTTAAAAACCATGGAGGTTTCTGATGGCTCTATGTTTATTCCGCATGAAGAAAAGTGCGCGTTAATAAATAAATTCTCTAAAGATTATGAAGTGCTTTCTGAGGTTGGCTCAAAGCAAGAAGGATATTTAATTTCACCAAGTAAGTGGATTTCAATGATGACCACAGAGCTAGAAGCAGGCTCAAGCAAAGTAATTGCTGAAGCTAGAGAAAGTGGAACTGTTGGAATTTATCGCCCTAATGGAAGTGCTCACACTTTATTAATAAATAAGATTTTAAATAAGGTAAAAGCCGAAAATATTTTATGGGAAGCCCCACAAAAATCACAGCAGGTATGGTTTATTAGGCATTTGGGACCCAATGTAAACTTAGGAAATATAGCACCTGACGATCTTATTCCGCTAGAAACCTTAAGGCTTGGCTTAAGAGGCGATACTTTCTTCGAATTTTTACCGGAAGAAATGGTTACAAAATTTAGTTCGTAATGGGTTGTATGCCAATTGATATCTTTTTACAAAAACAAGCTAATGGCGAAGCCCTAGCAATTGATATTCGTGAAAAATACGAGTGCGATATTGTAAATATTGAAGTACAGCACTTGCCTATGTCTCAGGTAATAGAAAAGCGATCTGAACTCCCTCAAGATAAAGACTTGGTTTTTATTTGCAAAACCGGCCAAAGAGCTGAAGCCTTAGCAGATATGATGCAAACTCACTACGGCTTTAAAAATGCTTTTTTTCTTGAAGGCGGCATTTTAGGTTACATTCAAAAAGTTGACCCTTCACTACCCGTATATTAAAATGCGAAAACTAAAAGATTACCTCATTATTGGTTCAAAAGGTATGGCCATGGGCGCGGCAGATGTTGTGCCCGGAGTATCAGGTGGAACTATTGCATTTATTTCTGGTATTTATGAAGAGCTTATTGGCTCAATAAAGTCAATAGACCATATTGCACTAAAAACCTTATTTCAAAAAGGCCCTTTGGCTTTTTGGAAACACATTAATGGAAATTTCTTAATCTCTGTTTTTGCTGGAATTGGAATTAGTGTGTTAAGCCTAGTAAAGCTTATCCATTATTTACTTGAGAACCATCCCATTTTTATTTGGAGTTTCTTTTTCGGGTTAATTATCGCCTCAGCATATACCATAGCTCAAAAAGTAAAGCAATGGAATATTAGCACAATCATAAGTTTGGTTGTTGGTATTGTGGTAGCTTATTACATTACCATTGCCACCCCTGCAGAAACCCCAACAGATTGGTGGTTTATTGTGCTTTCAGGTAGCATTGCTATCTGCGCAATGATTTTACCGGGAATTTCAGGCAGCTTTATTTTGCTGTTACTCAAAAAGTACCAATACATAACAGGAGCTATTAAAGATTTTGATATTACTACGATTTTACTTTTTTGTATTGGGGCAGGTGTAGGTTTAATTAGCTTTTCTCATGTATTGTCATACCTATTCAAAAAATTCCACGATCAAACAATAGCCATTTTAACTGGGTTTATGTTAGGCTCCCTTAATGTGGTATGGCCTTGGAAAACAGTTTTAGAAACGCGTATAAACTCTAAAGGAGAAGTAGAGCCATTTAGGTTTGAAAGTGTATTACCCCAAAACTTTGATGGCGAACCACAATTAATAGGTGCCATAGTTTTAGCCGCTGTTGGCTTTGTACTTATTGTACTGTTAGAAAAGTTTGCTAACCAAAAAACAAGATCATGAAGCTTTATGGCTTACTTGGTCAATCTTTAACCCACAGTTTTTCTAAAAACTACTTTCAAGAAAAGTTTACTAAAAATGGAATTCAAAACGTTGAATACCAAAACTTTGAAATACCTAGAATTAACGATTTTACGGAGATTTTAAGAAAAAACAAAAGCCTAGCCGGCTTAAATGTTACCTTCCCTTACAAGGAATTAATAATGCCATTTTTGGACGAAATTAGTCCAGAAGCCCAAATGATTGGGGCAGTTAATACCATCCATATAAAAGATGGAAAAACCATTGGCTACAATACCGATTTTTTAGGGTTTGAGCAGAGTTTACTTAGCTTTTTACAAGGAAATATTAAAAGAGCCTTAGTTTTAGGCACAGGCGGAGCTAGTAAGGCGGTATGCTTTGCATTAAAGCGACTAGGAATAACCTATCAATTGGTTTCTAGAAGAAATATGGAAGGGTCCATAACCTATGATCAAATGATAAGTGAACTTATTTTTCCAAATACGCTTATCATAAATTGCACGCCAGTTGGTACATTTCCAAAAACAGAACAAAAGCCACCTATACCCTATCACTTTTTAAAGAAAACCCACTTTTTGTACGATTTGGTTTATAACCCGGAGGAAACTACTTTCTTACAATTAGGGAAACAAAAAGGTTGTAAAATAAAAAATGGCTTTGAAATGCTTGTGCTTCAGGCAGAAGCCAGTTGGGAGATTTGGAATAGTTAATTTAATTTTTCTATTCAGTATTTGGTTATTAACATCAATTAAATACTTTAGCCCAAAACGCAACCCATGAAGATATATCCCATTGAAACAGGAAAATTCAAATTAGATGGAGGCGCCATGTTTGGTGTTGTTCCAAAATCATTATGGCAACGTACAAATCCTGCCGATGAAAATAACATGTGCTCTTGGAGCATGCGTTGTTTGCTAATTGAAGATAGAGATAAACTCATTTTAATTGATACTGGTATGGGTAACAAGCAAAGTGAAAAGTTTTTCAGCTTTTATTATTTGCATGGGGATGATAGTTTAGATAAAAGTTTAAATAAACTAGGGTTTCATAGAGACGACATTACAGATGTTTTTTTAACTCACCTTCACTTCGACCATTGTGGTGGTTCTATTGAAATGAATAAGGATGGCAAATACGTTCCTGCTTTTAAAAATGCACATTTTTGGAGTAATGAAGCGCATTGGAAATGGGCTACGGAGCCAAACCCTAGGGAGAAAGCTTCTTTTTTGAAAGAAAATATTTTTCCTATTGAAGAAAGTGGCCAATTAAAACATATTGCTATGCCACAAACCGATTACAAGGAAAATACAAGTTTGGGCTTTGATGTGTTATTTGTAAATGGACACACTGATAAGCAAATGGTTCCCCATATCCAATACAAAGGAAAAACATTAGTTTTTTGCGCCGATTTATTGCCTTCATCAGGGCATATTCCACTACCCTATGTAATGGGATATGATACTAGGCCACTATTAACATTAGAAGAAAAATCAAAATTTTTACATCGGGCGGCAGATGAAGACCTCATTCTATTTTTAGAACACGATTACTACCACAGTTGCTGCACTATAAAACACACAGAAAAAGGTCCAAGGTTAGATGAAGCATTTCAATTTGAAGAAATGTTTGGGAGTTGAACTTTTTAAAAAAATTGGGCCATATAGCCTTTTCTTGCTTTCTAGCTTTTCGATCTATTGAACTGCTAAACCAAGTTTTAAACCTTCAACCTGAAAGCATGGATATTAAAAAGGCTTTTTGGGTAGCTTTTCTTTTTTGTCTTTTTATTACGGGAACTTTTGCTTTTGTTGGTTTTGTATTTCCAACATATAAGATTTTACCTGATAGATACTACCATATAAAATCACCAAAAATTTTACTAAAGATTTATTCTTTACTAAAAGTTAACATTTTTAAAAAGGCACTTTTATTGGCTTTTTGGGGTAAAAAGAAAAATAGAAACCGATACTTTAATGGAAATAAAAGTGGCATAAAAAAATTTATTGAAAACACAAAGCAATCTGATTTTGGTCATCTTGCAGCTTTTATTGCACTTTCTTTATTGAGTTTTTTATTGATTTACAATGAGTTTTGGCTAACCTCAATAATCACTATGTTCATTAACCTTATTGGCAACTTTTATCCTGTTTTATTGCAACGTTTTCACAGAAGCAGAATAACAAAATGGAAAACCTAAGGTGCTTTCTGAATCAATTGGTAGCCTTCGTATTTTAATAAGTTAACAAACTCATTCTCATAGCCACTTTCTAAACCTGTTTGGCTAAATTTTAGTTGATACTGAGGGTAAGATTGATATAGTGCCTCGTAGTTGTTGTAAAACTTTTTACCGTATAAATCGAAAGCTTTAAAGTAAAGTCCCATCATCCTAAAGCCTACATGGGCAAAGTTTGATGGGTCTACAGTGTATCTATTTCTGAAACCTTTGTAAAAAACTTTCATTTTTTCATCGCTCAAGTTTATGTACTCAGATGAGGTTACATGAACATTTAATAGCTCAAAATATTCAAAATCAATATTATCATAGCCCATCCAAGGTTCTAACCCATAAATTTCAATCAAGCACTTATTAGCGTAAGGTTCTAGCCTAGTAAGCAGTTCGGTAACGAAATATTGATCTGAAGAAGGCACAATTAATTTATAGTGCATTGAATCTTCCAATAAATCATTCAACAATGTTGTATCTACGTTTTGAAGCTTAAGCGTTTGAATAGTATCTAACAGCAATGAATCATAATTGGCTATTTCCCACTCCTTTATTAACCTTTTGGTGTAGCTGAATAAACTTTGGTCTTTTAACTTCCAACTATTTATCAAAATTACTTTGGCTGTATCGTTAGTATCTAAAACATATTCAGTTATTGTTTTTAAATGACTTGGTAATGAGGGTATTACCTTGCTAACATTTGGGTTTCCGAGTAATATTTTGTTTGATAATGGAACAGGTGAAACCTGATGAATATTATTGGGTTTACAAACTTGATTTGCAATTTCGAAATTAGATTTATACAAAGGGCCAATAACCAAATCGTACTTTAAAAAGTTAGAGTCTCCTACAAAAGCTTTTACCGTTTTAGAATCATTTTGCGTGTCAAAAACATCAATCTTGTAATGGTATTTCTGACCTGATAAGCTATCTAAAGCAAATAATACTCCTTTGTAAATATCTAAAGCAACCCTTGCCTTAGGGTAAATCACTTCATCATCAAATTCTTGTTTTTTTGCCTCAATGGTATCATTCATATCAAGGTAAAAAGGTAACATCAACAAAAAGTTGAAAGTATCTTTAAAAACAACAGTGTCTTTTGGTTGGTCATTTTGCTTTTGAAACTGTGCTAGCTTGCTTCTTAATCTTTGCTCTACCTTTTTCTTTTTATACGCTTCTGTATATCTAGGAATTCTAACAGGTTGCCCTACTTTAAGTCCATTGGGGAGTCCCTCATTAATCTTTAAAACAGAATCTATCGATACATCGTACTGCTTTGCTAAAGAGTAAAGTGTTTCTTTTGGTTTCACCACATGAGTAACTAGTGAATCGGGAGAAGCAGGTTTTCTTTCTATTGGGGCTGCCTCCGCTTCTTCAACCACCGGAATTTTTAATCGCATTCCAATTTTTAGCCCTTCTTTTTCAATGTCAGGGTTTTCGGCAACAATTTCTTGCACCTTAACTTTATACTGTTGCCCCAAGGAAAACAAGGTTTCTTTAGGCTGCACCTCATGAACTAAAAATTCGCCATCAATAGAAACATTATTTTCTTCAAATTCTTTTTTATCTACTTTTTTGGCAGGAATTCTAATGATTTGATTGATGGTAATTCCATTTTCTACACTTGGATTTGCCTCTTTTATTTCTTCAATTTCAATAGCGTACAATTTTGAAATTGAATAGAGG
>JAAZVO010000260.1 GCA_018623405.1 Crocinitomicaceae bacterium | reverse complement strand
GCATTGGTTGATGTTGATGAAGCAAGAAAAGCTACCTTATACTCCATTTTAAATTCGCTTAGGGTTAGAGATATTTAAATTTTCTCAAATAATCTTATTTCTCTTCCTAAATTTGAAGCAACACAATTTTTAGTTTGAGAATTCTTCTTGCTTTCCTTTTTACCTTCCCATTTCTTGGGTTTTCCCAATTAACTATCATAAGGCCAAAATCACCACAAGAAGTGGTGTATAAATACCTTTTAGGAAACAGCAACTCTATTGAAGTAGAAAACATACAGTTTACTGGGCACCCATACGCTGTTGCGGCATTTTTCAATCCATCAAACAGAGCTTTGTTTGAAAAAGGAGTTGTATTTAGTACAGGATATGCAGAGGGAATAAAAGGGCCAAACGACTCTCCACAATCTAGCGGAGTTACCATGTCGCCCGGAGATAGAAACCTCACGATAATTGCAAACAACCCAACTTTAGATGCAGTTGTTTTAGAGTTCGATTTTAAAGCCCCAACAGATAGTCTCTCTTTTGAATATTTTTTTGGAAGTGAAGAGTATCCTGAATATGTTAACCAAGGTGTAAATGATGTTTTTGCCTTTTTGTTGAGTAAACAAGAAGACCGCAAATACTCAAACCTGGCCTATTTACCCAACAATAAAGGCCCCATTACGGTAGATAACATTAATGATAGGCGAAATACAGAATTCTATATCCCTAACCCCAGGTTTGATAGCAGACCCACATTAGAGTGGGAGGGAAATGAAGATGAAGGCGAAATGGCACTCACCTATCAGTTTGATGGTTTTACTACTGTGCTTACAGCTGCCGCCAAGATTGAACCTGGTATTTGGTACCACATGAAAATTGCTATCGGAGATGCTGGAGATGAAGTTTATGATTCAGGTGTATTTATAAAAACAGGCTCCTTCCGTTCATATGAAAGCGTAGCTATGAAAAAAGCAAAAGCAATTGAAAATGAACTATTTAAGGGCTTTAACAAGGCAGATATTAAAACCCTTGAAAATGGAAATATGGTGTTGATCACGCACATTGAGTTTGATGTAGATGAATCAAAGATTAGGGAAGCATCAAAGCAAGATATCGATAAGGTTTTTGAAATATTAAACTCAAAACCAGACTGGAAATTGAAAATATCAGGACATACCGATGACCAAGGAGAAAACGATTACAACCAAAAACTATCTGAAGCTAGAGCCGCCTCGGTTATGGCTTATTTAGCTCAAAAAGGTATTGAACCGGTTAGAATGAGGGCTTATGGCTTTGGAGAAACAAACCCACTTTTGCCCGGAACTTCAGATGTGGCACGCCAACAAAACCGCAGGGTAGAGTTTGAGTTTATTAAGTAAGTCGTAAAAACTTCAAAAATTATTTCCTTTCTGGCTTCTAAAAATTTTCAACCTCCTAATTAATAATTACTTAAAAAAGTTATTTTTGAGCAAAATCAACTATCATGAATAAAACAAATACCTTATTAGCAATCCTTTTTTGTTTTTCGTTTCTTTTTTCGAATGGTCAAAAAAATGTTGTGGTAAAAATTAACCACCTACAAAGTGGTCAATCTTTTGCTTTAGACCAAGTGAGTCAAAACAACAACGGATACGACCATAAATTTAAAAGATTACAATACTATTTATCCAATTTCTCCATTGTTCATGATGGTGGTACAGAAACACATTTAGATAGCGTTTGGGCACTTGTTAATGCAAACAATCAAACTGAGGTTGATCTCGGTGAAATAAACCTATCAACAGTGGAGGAAATTAAGTTTGGTGTAGGTGTAGAGCAAGAGTTTAACCATGTTGACCCGGCACTTTTTCCGGTTAGTCACCCATTAGGTCCAAAATCGCCTTCTATGCATTGGGGATGGTCAGCCGGGTATCGTTTTGCGGCTGTTGAAGGTTATGGAGGTTCATCTGTTTCTAACCTATTTGAATTCCACGCTTTAGGAGACAATAATTACTTTATTACCACAATCGATAATTTATCAATTGATGAAAGTGGAAATACCATTACCATTAATCTAGATGCTGATTGCGACATGATTCTAAAAGACATAGATGTACGGTCAGGAAAAATAGTACATGGTTCTACAGGAGATGCAGTAAATATTATGCAAAATTTTCAGAATAACGTATTTAGTCCATCTACAGGAACTGCTAATGTAGAGGAAGTTTCAAGTTTTAAATTGAATGTTTTTCCTAACCCTACCTATGGAGTATTTAATGTTTCAGCACCAATACAACAGTTTCCATTAACTTTAACCTTGAGTGATGTTACGGGTAAAATGGTTTTAAATCAAATTATCCAAAACCCAAATAGCCCAATAAATATTGAGTTTTCAGGTTTATACATTGCCCAATTTACCACTTCTACTGGAGTTCAATTTGTTGAAAAACTGATTGTAAAATAACTTGAATAAAAAGCTAAATACAATTGTATTTGGGCTCTTTTTATTGATCTTCTCAAGCTGCGAAAAAGGCACTCACACTTTGGCTACTTTGCCCTATTTACCGGGGGAGGTTCCACAAGGTTATTCCTTGCCAACTGAGCCTGACGATAATAGATTCACAGAAGCGAGGTTTAAATTAGGAAAGGCTTTATTCTTCGATCCTATTATATCTGAAGATTCAACTAAAAGTTGTGCTAGTTGTCATCAACCAAAGTTTGGTTTTGCTGACCCAAGGCCACTTTCGGAGGGGGTTAAAGGAAGGCTTACCAAAAGAAACTCCCCTACACTAGCCAATGTGGCCTACAGTCCATACTTTACTTTTGAGGGAGGTGTACCTACTCTCGAGATGCAAATCTTAGTGCCACTTCAAGAACATAATGAGTTGAATTTTAACATTGTGGAGTTGAGTGAGAAATTAAAAAAATCTTCAAAATATAACAGCATGGCCTTGGAGGCGTATGGTCAAGAGCCAAACCCTTATGTAATTACAAGATCATTAGCATGTTTTGAAAGAAGCTTACTTAGTTTCAACAGTACTTACGATAACTTTATAAATCAAAATGATGATGAAGTTTTCAATGTTGATGAGTTGGCAGGTTATGCTTTGTTTTTTAGTGAAAAGGCAGGCTGTTACAATTGCCATAATGGAATAAACTTTACAGATTATAGCTTTCAAAATAACGGGTTGTACGATAATTATTTAGATGAGGGTAGAAATAGGCTTACTGAGAATGATGAAGATTATGCATTATTTAAAGTCCCAACCCTTAGAAATATTGAGTTAACAGCACCCTATATGCACGATGGCTCAATAGCCACACTTGAGGAGGTAATTGAACATTATAATTCAGGTGGTGCCAACAACCCACAAAAAAACCCATTAATTAAACCTTTAAATTTATCATCAATAGAAAAAGAACAGTTATTGGCTTTTCTAAAGTCTTTAACAGACCATACTTTTTCTGAAAATTCATTTCTTCAACCATGAAAAAAATATTCTTTTTAACCTTAACCTCAGCCTTGATATTAAGCTGCGACAAGGAACCAATAGTAAGTGAAGTAAACTACGATGAAACTCCTTATTTATTAGATATAGGAAGTTTTCCTGAACCTCCCTTGCCTGGTGATAATAAGCTAACCAATGCAAAAGTAGCTTTAGGTAAAATGTTATTTTTTGAAAAGAAGTTATCAAAAGACAACACTCAATCTTGCGGTAGTTGTCATGTTCAAGAAAATGGGTTTTCAGATATTAATAAATTTTCTGTGGGGGTAGAGGGTTTAGAAGGAAAAAGGCAAGCTATGGCTATTTTTAACATGGCTTGGCACACCAATGAATTCTTTTGGGATGGCAGAGCTCACTTGCTAAGAGACCAAGCTTTAATG
>JAAZVO010000042.1 GCA_018623405.1 Crocinitomicaceae bacterium | reverse complement strand
TGTGAAACCCGGCCTCAGATTCTGCATTGGCAGTCCATAAAATGTTGTTCATTGGGGTAGGGCGCGAGTCGAATCTTACAATTTTTTCAGTCAAGGTTTCAAAGCTTTTTTCAAATTGGCTATCTACATAAGTTTTGTTTACCACAGTAAGCAATAGGTAAGTGGTAGAAATGAGAATGCCAATGTCGTTTAGCCTTTTGCGTTTGGGGTTATCTCTTTTCAACACCATTGCCCAAATTAAGAAGAACATAAATGGCAAGGTGTAAAGTGGGTCAACCACAAAAATTGATTTTATGGCCACTCGATATTCTGTGAAGGGCCAAAACAACATGGTGCCCCAAGTGGTAAATGCATCAAGCAGGGGATGGGTAAAAAAACTGAGGAACATGGCCCAAGTCCAATCTAAAAAGGTAGCTTCTTTTTTGCGATATATTTTAGTGACGAGCCAAGCCAAAAGTGGAGCAGCAAAAACGCAAAGGGTTATAGAATGTGTGAAAGATCTATGAAAGGCAAGGTTATCGATAGTGCCCAAAAAGAATTGGCCAAGTACATCTAAATCAGGAATGGTACCAGCAATGGCACCCCACAATGGTGCTTTGTTACCTACTTTTTTACCAATAGAAGCTTCTGCAACTGCAGCACCTAATACAATTTGGGTTAGAGAATCCATTTTGGTTTAACCTTCGAATGTAAAGGACACCAATAAGATTTTTGAGCGTAAACGGGTAATTGGGTCAGACAATAAGGTGTTGTCGTTTATCATCACGTTATTAATGCCGTAGCTCATTTTTATTTCAGTAGAAAACTTGAAATATTCTAAAAAGAAGTCGAAACCAACCCCAAGTTGGTAATACATGTTTTGTTCGTTAAGTTTTAGTACAATTTCAGCAAGGTTGGTGGTGCTGTTTACTACATCTTTTTGGCTAATAAGGTCATAACTGAACATGGCTCCTCCTACAACATAGGCCGCAAAATTGTTATAACGCAATGATCTGTATTTCAAATTTATCGGAAAATCGAGATAGGTAGATTCTACAGGTTTGGTGTAAAAAGTAGTACTTCCATCATTCTCAAGAAAGGTGTATTCCATTCTTCTTTCGCTAAAAGAAAGCGTGGGGATAAACCTCAAATTAAACAGTGGACCTAAATGAAGGTCTGAAATAATTCCAAGGTTAAAGCCACTTTGTGGCAAAATTTCTAAGCTAATAAGCGAATCTGATTTTGAAAGGTCGCTTTCCATTAAAAAGCTTGCTGTATTCAAACCTAGCGAAAAGCCAAAATGCACTTTTTTGTTGTCAAAATCGCCAAGATTAAAAAGTGGTTTAGATTGGCTAAAACCATTAAAAAAACCTATCGCAAATACTGCGGAAATAATAATTTTTTTGGTGTAGCTTTTTACCTTCATCGATTTGCCAAAAGTAGCAATGCAAACGAAAACAAAATCGCTTTATTTTTTTGCGATATATAAGCTGGCAATTCCAAATGTTAGGGGCTTAATTTCTACAGAAGAAAATCCGCATGATTTTAATATTTCAGCAAACCTATTTCCGTAAGGAAAAACCTCCACACTTTCGGGTAAGTAGGTGTAAGCTCGGGCATCTTTTGAAACCAGTTTTCCAATAACCGGAAGAATTACTTTAAAGTAAAAAAAGTACAATTGTTTTATAGGGAAATGCTCTGGTTTAGAAAATTCAATCACAAATAGCGTTTTACCTTTCTTAAGTACCCTGTTCATTTCTGTTAATCCTGCTTCAAGGTTCTCAAAGTTTCGCACTCCAAAAGCAACTGTTATCGCATCAAATTCTCCATCCTCAAAAGGTAAATTTTCAGCATCACCATAATTTAGTTGCACTAGGTTCTCAATTCCTTTACGCTCAATTTTTTTGCGGCCTACCGCCAACATATCATTCGAAATATCTACACCAACAACTTTTTTAGGATTTGCCTGCAATGCTTCGATAGCAAAATCTGCAGTTCCTGTTGCTACATCTAAAATGGTCTCAGGTTTTTCTTTTTTGAGTAGATTGATGGCTTTTTTTCTCCAACCAATATCAATACCCATAGAAAGCAGGTGATTCAAAAAATCGTATTTGGGCGCAATGTTGTCAAACATCTCTGCCACTTCTTGCTTTTTGGTTTTATCTTTTTCTCCGTAGGGTGTTACCATGTGAAGTAAAACAGTTCTAACTAATTAAAGTTGTGGTTATTTTTCATAAGAAATTGCTTCATCCATCAATCGTTCTTTATCAATGGGCACAACTCCAACTTTTTCGCAAACTAATCCGCCCGCAAGGTTAGATAATTTTGCCAAGGTGCTTAAATCGCAATTGGTAGTTAAGCATAAAGATGCAACAGCAATTACGGTGTCGCCGGCGCCCGAAACATCGGCAATGTTTCTTAAATGAGCAGGAAAATGGTGACTCTCGTTTTCATTAGCCACATAAACCCCATTTTCAGAGAGGGTAATTAAAGCAGCTTTAATCGCCATTTTATTTTTCAAGGCCATTATTGCTTTATCTAGAGAATCTTGGGTAGGTTCTACTTCAATATTTAACCCTTCTCTTAGTTCTTTTAAGTTAGGTTTAAATAACGAAATGCCTTTAAAACTTAAAAAGTTAGCTTTTTTAGGATCTGCAGAAATTGGAATGTTTCTTCTGTTGGCTTCTGCGATAGCAAAATCAATAACATCTTTGGTTAGTACGCCCTTGTTATAATCCTGAAGAATAATTACATCAATTTGTTCATTCTCTAAAAGCTGTTGAAGATGGCTTTTAAACATTGAAGCATCACTTTCCTCTAAATCACTCGTATCTTCATCATCAACCCGCAACAATTGCTGGTAATTGCTTATGATACGCGTTTTTTTTGTGGTAATTCTTTTTTCGCTTTTTACAATACCTTGAGTCGGAAGATTTTCATTTTTCATAATCTCCAAATACTCATTAGCCCTTTCATCATCAGAGATAACTGAAGCCATAATTGGAGTGGCTCCTAATGCCTTTATGTTTAAGGCTACGTTGGCAGCACCGCCTAAACGCTCTTCTCTTTCAGAAACTGATACAATGGGAACAGGAGCTTCAGGAGATATTCTATTTACTTTTCCTACTAAATAAGCATCAATCATTACATCTCCAATAATGAGTACCTTTTTGGAGTTGAAAGAGTTAAATAGCCTGTATATTTCGCTTTGATTCAATTAATTTAATTTTTCGATGGCAGCCTTTAATCTTTTTACTGCTTCATTTAATTCATTTTCGCTAGTAGCATAAGATAATCTTAAATTGTTTGGGCAACCAAAAGCCCCACCCGAAACAGTTGCTACATGCGCTTCGGCTAAAAAGTACATTGCTAAATCATCAGCATTATTAATAACGTGATTACCTGATGATTTACCAAAAAGATCACTCACATCGGGAAACATGTAAAAAGCACCTTCCGGTAAATTGGTTTTAAAACCTGGTAAAGTATCTAAACCCGCTTTGAATGTTTTTCTTCTTTGCTCAAAGGCCTCTTTCATGTAATTTATGCTGCTTGGTGGCTCTGCAACAGCTTTTTCTGCCGCTTTTTGAGCAATACCATTAGCACCTGAGGTAAATTGACCTTGAATTTTGGTGCAGGCTTTTGCAATCCAAAGGGGAGCACCAATGTATCCAATTCTCCATCCTGTCATGGCGAATCCTTTTGAAACGCCATTTACGGTTATGGTTCTTTCAAATAGGCCATCATAGGCGGCTAAACTGTTGTGTTCTCCAAAAAAGTTGATGTGTTCGTAAATTTCATCAGCAATAATGTAAAACCCTTGATTATTTTTAATTACTTCGGCAATAGCTCCTAACTCTGCTTTTGTATAGCTTGTTCCCGATGGGTTACATGGGTAGCTAAATATCATGAGTTTAGTTTTTGGAGAAATAGCTTTTTTTAAAGCTTCGGGTTGAAGTTTAAAATCTACTTCAATAGAAGAGTCTACAACAATAGGAATACCACCTGCAAACTTTACCATTTCATAGTAACTTACCCAATATGGAGCGGGAAGAATTACTTCATCTCCCGGATTTACCAAACTTAAAACCACATTCATGATAGATTGCTTGGCACCTGTAGAAATTACTATTTGGTCAGGGTGGTAATCAAGTTGGTTATCTCTTTTAAATTTATTGGCAATTGCCTCTCTTACTTCCTTGTATCCATTAACAGGTGGATATTTTGAAAAATTTTCGTCAATGGCTTTTTTGGCAGCCTCTTTAATAAAATCAGGTGTATTAAAATCAGGCTCTCCTAAGCTCAGGCTAATTACATCAATTCCTTGTTCTTTTAATTCACGGCTTTTTCTCGACATTGCAATGGTTGCCGATTCTGCCAAATTCTTTGCCCTATCTGAAAGGTGTTGCTCCATAAAAATAACTATGAAGCACAAAACTATATAAACTCGCGTGGGTTAGTTATAAGTGTTGACATTTTGGTGAAAATGGCTGAAAACTTTTCATTGGAATTTTAATTAGATATTTGCGTTTCAATTAAAAAACTATGGACGTATTCTTGGAGTTATTGAAAATTGTAGTGCCTTCGGTAGTAGTATTTTTTGCCGCTTACTTTACTTTAAAGAAAGTTTTAGATAATCAATACGAAAAGCAATTGGCCGAATTAAGAAATGAGCGGGCCAAAGATTTCTCGCCTATGCGGTTGCAAGCTTATGAGCGATGTGTTTTGTTTCTAGAGCGCATTTCTCCCAATAATTTGGTTCTAAGAACTCATCAAAAAGGAATGAGTGCAAGGTATTTTCAACTTGAAATGATTAAAGCTATTCGTACCGAATACGAGCATAACTTAACCCAACAGCTATACCTTTCTAGTAACTCTTGGAAAATGGTAACCGGAGCAAAAGAGGAAATGATAAAATTGGTGGGTATTGCAGGTTCAGGTTTAGAGAAAGATGCAACTTCAGAAGATTTATCTCAAGTTTTAATAAAAAATACAGCAGAAGTTCAGAACTTACCTACTAGGGTAGCAATTGATTTTCTTAGAAAAGAGTTGAGGAGGATGTTTTAAGGTTTAAATCTTGTTGACAAGTAACCTGCACCAAACCCCAAATACACGGCATACTTCGTTTTTTTTGTATAAACGTTCTGTTTATGCAACAATACCACGATCTTCTTAAACATATTTTAGAAAACGGAGTAAAAAAAGATGATAGAACAGGAACCGGGACCATTAGTGTTTTTGGTTATCAAATGCGCTTTAACTTAAACGATGGTTTTCCTGTTGTTACCACAAAAAAACTTCACCTTAGGTCAATTATTCACGAGTTGTTATGGTTTTTACAAGGTGATACCAATATAAAATACCTCAAAGAAAATGGTGTTAGAATATGGGATGAATGGGCAGATGAAAACGGTGATTTAGGTCCTGTTTATGGTCATCAATGGAGAAGTTGGCCTACACCATCAGGTGAGAGAATTGACCAAATTTCGAAAGTGATAAACTCCCTAAAAAATAACACCGATTCTAGAAGGCATATTGTTTCTGCATGGAACGTGGCCGAGGTTGATAATATGGCGCTGCCACCGTGCCATACATTTTTTCAGTTTTATGTTGCTGAGGGCAAATTATCATGTCAGTTATACCAAAGAAGCGCCGATACCTTTTTAGGGGTTCCTTTTAATATTGCAAGTTATGCTTTGTTAACCATGATGGTGGCCCAAGTATGTAATCTTAAACTTGGAGATTTTGTACACACCTTTGGAGATGCTCACCTTTATTTAAACCATTTTGAGCAAGCCGAATTGCAGTTGAGTAGAGACCCACGGCCGCTACCTACTATGGAGATAAACCCTGAGGTAAAAGATATTTTCGGTTTTAAGTATGAAGATTTTAAGTTGGTTGGTTACGATCCACATCCTCACATTAAAGCTGCTGTAGCGGTATGATAAGGTCTATTATAGTAGCTGTAGCCTCTAATGGAATGATAGGCAGAGACAATAGGCTGGTTTGGCGATTGCCTGATGACATGAAGTTTTTTAAGGAAACCACCATGGGGCATCATGTATTAATGGGTAGAAAAAATTATGAATCTATACCCCCAAGCTTTAGACCTTTTTCAGGAAGAACAAATGTTGTGATTAGTAGGAATGCAGCTTTAAAGCTTGAAGACGAAGTAAATATTTTTCCATCTATAAATGAAGGGTTAAGCTTTGCTGAAATTAGAGGAGAAGAAGAGTGTTTTATTATTGGAGGAGGTCAAATTTACAAGGAGGCTTTAGCTCAAGATTTAGTAGATAAGATGTACATCACAGAGATCAACTATTCTTTTGATGGAGACGTTTTTTTTCCTGAGGTAAATAAGGCAGATTGGGCAGAAGTTGAGCGTTTGCATCATCCTGCAGATCAAAAACACGCACATTCGTTTGATTTTGTGACGTATGTGAAAAAGAAATGATATTTTCGATTTTCTAATGAAAAGGATTTCCTTTCTATTTTTTGTTATTTCAATGCTAGTGTTTACGAGCTGTAGAGACTCCTTTAGAGATAACGATAGAGATACTTCTTCAGCAAAAAGTTATGCCATTTCTGAGCATTATTTTTCAGATCCATACCTATGGGTAAACAAGTTGTTGGTAAACCCAATGCCAACAAAAGATACCATGATTTACCTCGACTCTGCTGAGGAGTGTATCAATAATATTCAAATTACACCTTATCCAAAACTTGGTTATACAGACCTAACTATTTCATTTGATGAAAACGCCACTTGCTTTGATGGTAGAGTAAGAAAAGGAGAAATTAATGCAAGGGTTTGGGGAAGCTATAAAACCACAGGAACGCGGTTATCAATTAAATCTAATGTTTATTTTATTAATGATTTTAGGGTGATTGTTAACGACTCGCTTGAAAATTTGGGTAGGGATGCTGATAGTGGGCTTGTTTTTTCTTCAAGGATTCGCAATGGGGTAATTGATGGAGATTCTATTTATGTGGAGTGGGATGCAAATCATGAATACACATGGGCTTCAGGAGAAAAAACCTTGGTTTATCACGATGATGAGTTTTCTATTTCAGGAAATGTACGCTCAAGAACTTTTAATGGCAATACTATTTCTGCTGATATTATTGAACCTCTTTTGAGAGACTTGGGCTGCTTTTGGATTACTGCAGGTACTGTTGAGATGAAGCCTGAAAACTTGTTGGTTAGGTATTTAGATTTTGGCGATGGAAAATATTGTGAAAACGATTTTGATGTAACCATCTCACAATCTAAACAAACCATAGCCATTGATGATGCGGGGTATTAGTTTGGATGAAAAGACAAAGGACAAAAGACTAAAAGATAAAAGCCCAATACTGACCGGTAGAAAGAAAAAAAGGGAAATTTGAATTTATCTTTCTCTTAAGAGGCTACTTTCAATTGATTTAAAGAAGAATTTTCAAGTCTTTTTTGGGCGTAGGGTAAAGTAACTCTAAACTCTTTTTCTTCTTCTTTAGAGGGCAACTCAAACATTGCATCGAGCATAATAGTTTCGCAAATTCCACGCAAACCTCGAGCACCTAGTTTAAACTCAACGGCCTTTTCTACCATGTAATCCAATACTTTTTTATCAAATTGAAGTTTAATGCCTTCCATTTCGAATAACTTGATGTATTGTTTGATTACAGCATTCTTAGGTTCGGTTAAAATTCTTCTTAAAGTACTTTCATCTAATGGGTTTAAGAAAGAAAGCACCGGGAAACGACCAATTAACTCAGGTATTAATCCAAACTTCCTGAGGTCTGCAGGGCTAATATATTTTAGCAAGTTTTCTTTATCAATTCCTTCTGTAATCTTGCGGGTATTGTAACCTACTGCAGAGGTATTTAACCTCCTTGAGATTATTTTATCCATTCCATCAAAAGCACCACCACAAATAAAGAGTACGTTTTTAGTGTTTATCTGAACTAATTTCTGTTCGGGGTGCTTTCTGCCACCTTGTGGAGGTACTCCAACTTCGGTGCCTTCCAATAATTTTAAAAGCGCTTGTTGAACACCTTCTCCTGAAACATCTCTTGTGATGGATGGGTTATCGCTTTTTCGAGAAATTTTGTCAATCTCATCAATAAAAACAATTCCTCGCTCTGCCTTTGCTACGTCATAATCTGCAGCTTGTAGAAGTTTGGCTAAAATAGTTTCTACATCCTCACCAACGTAGCCTGCCTCAGTAATTACTGTGGCATCTGCAATGCAAAAAGGAACATTTAAAATTTTGGCAATTGTTTTTGCTAAAAGTGTTTTGCCTGTACCTGTTTCTCCTACCAAGATGATGTTAGACTTTTCAATTTCTATATCATCATCTTCAACGGTTTGAGTAATTCTTTTATAATGATTGTAAACCGCTACAGAGAGTACTTTTTTAGCTTCATTTTGCCCAATAACATATTCATCTAAGTGATTTTTGATGTCTATTGGCTTGAGCAGATTTATGCTAGAAGAGATCGTGGATTTTATTTTTGAAGAAACCTCTTCTTGCACGATGGTTTGGGCTTGGTTAATGCACCTATCGCAAATGTGACCTGATAGGCCCGCAATAAGCACATTTACCTCGCTTTTAGACCTTCCGCAAAAAGAGCATTTTGTATCCTGATCTCTCATGGTTTTTATTTACTATTCACTAAAACTTCGTCTATCATGCCATATTCCTTAGCCTCAGCTGCAGTCATCCAATAGTCTCTATCGCTATCTTTTTCTACAGTTTTAAATGGCTTGCCGGAGTGGTTTGCAATGATGTCGTAAAGTTCTTTCTTTAATTTTAATACTTCTTTTACGGTAATTTCCATATCAGAAGCTTGCCCTTGGGCTCCACCCATTGGTTGATGAATCATTACCCTTGCGTGAGGTAAAGCGGTTCTTTTTCCTGCTGCGCCTGCGCACAATAAAACTGCACCCATAGATGCCGCCATACCTGTACAAATTGTAGCTACATCGGGCTGAATATATTGCATGGTGTCATAAATGCCTAAGCCTGCATATACAGAGCCGCCGGGTGAGTTAAGGTAAATTTGGATATCTTTTTTGTTGTCAACAGATTCTAAGAAAAGCAACTGGGCTTGCACAATATTTGCGATTTGATCGTCAATTCCAGAACCTAAAAAGATGATTCTATCCATCATTAACCTGGAAAAAACATCCATTTGGGCAACGTTCAACTGTCTTTCTTCAATAATGTAAGGTGTCATTGACCTTACATAATTCTTTGCAGTTGATTCTAAGTAATGATCTACCTTGTGGCTTGTTATACCTTGGTGCTTTATGGCGTAATTTCTGAATTCGTTCTTGTTCATGTTAAATTTTAAAATGTTAGAATTTTACTAAGTTCCCGATCTTATCTAAGATCTTGCCTTTGGCTGCCTTGCCTGAGGCTAATTTAACAAATTCGTCGAACGAGAGTTCTTTATCTTTTAATGTTAAGGTATTCTTCATGAAGTCAATTACTTTTCTGTCCATCAAATCTTCATAGATTCTTTTAGCATCTTCTTCTTTACCTAAAATGTTTTTAGCTGCCTCGTTCAATTGTTCGTCATCAACATCACCATAACCATAAGAAGCCATTTGTTGTTTAAACAAATCTTTAGCTCTTTGGGTTGCTTCTTCGGCAGTTACTTTAATATTATTATTTTCAATAAGCTTATTTTCAATAAGTTGCCATCTTAAGCTTTTAGCATATTCAGGGTATTCTTCCTCTATTTTTTCTGAATTTAATTTCTCTTTATTGGTTTCTAGTAACCATCTTTTTAAGAATTCATCAGGTAAGTTTAACTTTAATTTGTCCATTAAAGTTTCTGCAACTTGCTTTTTCAAGAATCTGTCAGAATCTTCAGCAAAAGCTCTTTCTAGCTCTTCTGAAATTCTCATTTTGAACTCATCTTCAGACTTTACATTTCCGGGGCCAAAAGCCTTATCCCACAATTCTGCATTAATTTCTGCCGGCTCTACTTTGTAAATATGTTTTACCGTAAACTTAAATTTTGCCTTTAGTTTTTCAGCTTTTGCCTTACTTATGTTCAACATAGCAGCCATATCTGAAGGTCCCTTGCTTACCTTTTCAGGATCAACAGTAAGGGTGTCTTCTTTTTTAAGACCTACAAATTCTTTTTGAATTTTTTTGTCTTCGATGTATTCTATGGCTACAGTAGAAGTATGAGAAATACCACCTTCAACAATGTTTCCATCTTTATCAAGTTCTTGAAACTCACCAGAAACCATTGTGGTTTCATCAGCAACATCACCTTCACCAACTTTGCCATATCTCTTGGCAATGTCTTTTGTGTACTTATTGATTAATTCATCATCAATAATAATCTTGTACTTGGTGAATTTATCTTTCTCGGTAAGGTTAATATCAAATTTCGGGGCTAGGGCTAAATCATATTTAAAATCAAATTCTTTTTGAGTTTCGATATCGTTGTTATTGTTGTCATCTTCTTTAGGAAGCGGATTTCCTAGCACCGGAAGTTTGTTTTCATCAATATGTTTGTATAGTTCATCTACAAGCATCTTGTTTAACTCATCAGCTAAAACAGATGTGCCATACATTTTCCTGATCATTCCAAAAGGAACCTTTCCAGGTCTAAAACCAGGCATCGTGGCTTTCTTTTGGTAGTCGTTTAAAATTTTCTTTACCCTTGGTTCGTAATCTTCGGGTGTTACTTTTATGGATAATGTTGCGTTAAGCTCGTCGATGTTTTCTTGTACTACATCCATTGTAAATCAGTGTTTTTACGTTCAAAAAATTGGAGTGCAAAAGTAGTTTATTTTTGAAGACGTAAAACCAGTCGAAATTCTTCTGTTTAGCCTTGATTTTACGATCTTAATATGTGCCTGAATTCTTTAAAAATGGATTTGTTTCTAAATCAATAATTGAAGTTGCTAACCTCCAAAGGGAAATAATTTCAGCAAAAGTTCTTGAAGGAGTAATTCTTAATTATAAATTTTGAATTTTTAATTATCCAATGTATCCATTCTTAATTTCTTCCACAACATCAGGATCTAAAAGGGTAGAGGTATCTCCTAAATTATCAGCTGTACCTTCTGCTACTTTCCTCAAAATTCTTCTCATAATTTTTCCTGAGCGGGTTTTAGGCAAACCACTTACAAACTGAATTTTTTCGGGTTTGGCAATTTTTCCAATTTCATGCACCACGGTTTCTACAATTTCTGCTCGCGTATTTTCATTGTTTGGGCAGCCTTCTTCGGTTATTACATAAGCATAAATGCCTTGGCCTTTTATGTCATGTGGGTAGCCAACAACTGCGCTTTCAACCACATGCGGGTTTGAGTTTATGGCATTTTCTACCTCTGCAGTGCCCATTCTATGACCCGATACATTGATTACATCATCTACACGGCCAATAATTCTATACATCCCATTTTTATCTCTTTTGGCACCATCTCCGGTAAAGTACATGTTTTCGAAATGAGAGAAATACGTAATTCTGCATCGTTCATGGTCACCATAAGTAGAACGTAACATAGATGGCCAAGGGTGCTTAATACATAACAAGCCCTCCACTTCATTTTCGGTAATCTCGTTCCCTTTTTCATCAACCAAAATAGGTTGTATGCCCGGTAATGGATATCCTGCATGTGTTGGATTCAATGGCGAGTGATTGCCTAAACCCGAAATCATAATTCCCCCGGTTTCGGTTTGCCACCAAGTATCTACAATAGGGCATTTTTCTTTGCCAACGTGTATGTGGTACCATCTCCAAGCTTCCTCATTTATGGGTTCTCCAACAGTACCTAAAACCTTTATGGAGTCTAATGAATAACTTAATACATGGTCTTCTCCACAAGCCATTAGCGCCCTAATTGCAGTAGGGGCCGTGTAAAATTGGTTTACCCCATGTTTATCGCAAACTTGCCAAAACCTTCCGGGATCGGGAAAAGTTGGAACTCCCTCAAACATAACTGTGGTTGCTCCATTTAAAAGAGGACCATAAACTATGTAAGAGTGGCCTGTAATCCAACCTATATCTGCTGTACACCAATAAACATCGCTTTCTTGGTATTGAAATACATTTGAGAAAGAATAGGCAGCATAAACCATGTAACCTCCACAAGTATGTACAACTCCTTTTGGTTTACCGGTTGAGCCCGAGGTATAAAGAATAAATAATAAATCTTCTGCATCCATTACTTCCGCTTGGCAAACACGCGACATAGTTTCAATTTCTTCATCCAACCAATAATCTCTTCCTTCTTCCATGTGGGGTGTCCAGCCACAGCAATCTTTTACCAAAACAGTTTTTACTGAGGGACAAGTTTTTAGGGCTTCATCAACCACACGTTTTGCGGGTATTTGTTTGTTGCCCCTGTTTATGCCATCAGAAGTAATTACCATATTACATTGTGCATCATTAATTCTATCAGCCAGGGCATGAGCGCTAAAACCGGCAAACACTACAGAATGTATAGCTCCAATCCTAGCAATGGCTAATACAGCAATTGCTAACTCAGGAACCATAGGCATGTACAAACAAACCCGATCACCTTTTTTTACGCCAAATTTTTTGAGGAGGTTGGCCATTTGGCAAACCTTTTCGTGCAATTCTCTGTAAGTAAGTCTTATGGCTCTATCACGTGGGTCGTTTGGTTCCCAAATAATGGCGAGTTTATTTCCGCGTGTAGCTAAATGCCTATCGAGGCAGTTTTCGGTAATATTAAGCTTTGCACCATCAAACCATTTTACATCAGGAGTTTTAAATTCCCATTGGCAAACTGAATCCCATTTTTTGCGCCATTGAAATTCTTCGGCAACTTCTGCCCAAAAGCCTTCAGGGTTTTCTTGTGCTAGTTTATACTTTTCTTGGTATTCTTCGAAAGATTGGATTTGATATTTTGGTTGCATCCGATTTTGATTTGCGGATGAAAATAAATATTAAAATTAAAAGGTCAAGGAATTAGCATCATTATAGGGATGATATGAATTCAGAATAATTTTTTCTCCTTCAGATAAGCCTTCTAAAACTTCAATGTATTCGGGATTTTTTCTTCCTAGTTTAACCTTCCTTTTTAGTGCTGTGTTCTCATTTTCAACTACAAAAACCCATGTGCCACCTGTAGATTGGTAAAAGCCTCCTGAGGGAACCATTAACCTTTTGCTGAGATTGCTCATTGCGAGTTTTAAACTAAGGGTTTGTCCGCGCGTAACGTTAGCCGGCAAGTTTCCTTTGAAATTAAGATGAGCTTTAAATTGACCGTTTTGAACTTCAGGAATTACTTTAGTTACAATAAGTTGGTAGGAGTTTGACCCTGATTCATAGGAAGCTATTTGCCCTACTTTAACTCGGTTTAAATAATACTCATCAATAAATGCTTCTGCTTTGTAGCCCTCCAATACGTTAATGGTACCCAAGTTTTCACCTTTAACCTTAGATTCTCCTAACTGAGGATTAAAACTTGTTAACTGCCCATTTATTGGTGCTTTTATGGTAAGGTTATCAAGCGTTTTTTGAATGGCTTTCAGGTTTCTTTCCATAAGTGCCACAGATTGATCGATGCTATTTAGTTGCAATTCTCTCTTTTCAGCCTCGCGGGCCATACTAATGTGAAGCAAACGAGCTTGATCTCTTAGAAATCTTAGCCTGTTTTGGCTAGATTTAAATTCATTAACGGCAATGGCACTGTCTATAAAAAGAGCACTATCAGCAGAAAATTGAAGCCTCGCTTCTTTCAAATCGAATGCAGTTTGATTCCATTGTTGTTCAAGTAATCTTTTGTTTTCCTCTAGGCTAAGTCTGGTGTTTC
Source organism: Crocinitomicaceae bacterium (assembly GCA_018623405.1). Taxonomy (GTDB): domain Bacteria; phylum Bacteroidota; class Bacteroidia; order Flavobacteriales_G; family Salibacteraceae; genus JAAZVO01. Next base: position 125 of record JAAZVO010000042.1, on the reverse strand, counting down.
TTAAATTGTTTACCTGCTCAATTATTTGAGTTTCACGGTTCATGAAATCTAGCATTAAGCTACTGTTGGTAAGCCTTAATAAAGGGTCGCCTTTATTAACCATTGCTCCGTCTTCAACAAAAATT
>JAAZVO010000259.1 GCA_018623405.1 Crocinitomicaceae bacterium | reverse complement strand
GTAACCTTGCTCCTCGTTATTGATAAGTATTCTACGTTCTACGGCACTCGCCAAATTTTCGAAAGCAGAAATGGTTAAACGGGCAGAAACTCCACTTTTTTGATCAATATATTCATTGTTTCGAGCCTCGAATGAAATATTTTCTAATAAATCTTTTAAAAACTCCGAAACGTGAATTTTTTCTTTTTGAGCAATCTCTAACTTAGCTTCTTGCGATGTAATTTTTTTAGAAACCTCAATAGATTTTGGATAATGGGTAATAATGTGACTCTGAATTCTGTCTTTAAGTGGGGTGATTATTGCTCCTCTATTGGTATAATCCTCAGGGTTTGCAGTAAAAATAAATTGGATATCTAAAGGCAATCTAATTTTAAATCCACGAATTTGAATATCACCTTCTTGTAAAATATTGAATAACGCCACTTGTATTCTTGGTTGTAGGTCTGGCAATTCATTTATCACAAAAATTCCTCTGTTGGCATTGGGAACTAATCCAAAATGAATTACCCTTTCATCGTTATAACTCAATTTTAAGTTAGCGGCTTTTATAGGGTCAACATCACCAATTAAATCTGCTACTGTAACATCGGGCGTGGCAAGCTTTTCGGTATATCTTTCGTTTCTATGAATCCACCTTATTGGGGTTTTGTCTCCATGCTTTTCAATAATTTCAGTGGCTTGTTTAGAAACAGGCGCAAGCGGGTCTTCATTTAATTCTGTTCCATCAATGGCAGGAATAAATTCATCCAATAAATCAACTAATGAACGGGCAATACTTGTTTTGGCCTGACCTCTTAACCCGAGTAAGTTAATGTTGTGTCTCGCTAAAATAGCTCGCTGTAAATCAGGAATTACCGTATTTTCATAACCTAATACTTTATGAAAAACCGATTCTCCCTTCCGCATTTTTGCAATTAGGTTGTCTCTTAATTCAGTTTTTATAGGCTTAGATTGATAGCCCGAAGCTTTTAATTCTCCTAAATGCTTAATCTTCAATAATTCTTTCATCAATGTGACTTTCTTCTTCTGTTTGTTTCGTAATCGTGAAAAATAAATTCTCCTAATCCCTTTAAACTTGTGTAAAAAGCTTTGCCTTGGTTGGCTTCGGTAAACTCCTCCACAAACTCTTGCAAATAGCTGTCTCTTGCTATCATAAAAGTGGTAATCGGAATTTCTAACTTTCTACACTGAATGGCAAGGTTCAGTGTCTTGTTTAAAATTTTGGGATCAATTCCCCATGAGTTTTTATAATACTCCCCATTCTCTTTAATGCACGTTGGCTTGCCATCGGTAATCATGAAAATCTGCTTGTTGGCATTTTTCCTTCTACGCATTAAATCCATTGCCAACTCTAGGCCTGAAACTGTATTGGTATGGAAAGGACCTACCTTTAGGTAAGGTAAATCTTTTATTGAAACCTGCCATGCATCATTACCAAAAACCACTACATCAAGTGTATCTTTTGGATATTTTCTTTTAATAAGTTCTGCTAAGGCCATGGCTACTTTTTTTGCGGGCGTAATTCGGTTTTCACCATACAAAATCATACTGTGCGATATGTCTATCATCAAAACAGTAGATGTAGTTGTTTTGTATTCCCTCTCCTCTATTTCAAGGTCGTTTTCGGTAAGTTTAAAATCGCCTAAACCGTGATTTACTTGGGCGTTTCTTATAGAATCTGAAAAAGCTATTTGCTCGTACCTATCTCCAAACTGAAAATTTCTTCTATCAGGAGTTGGCTCATCTCCTTTACCCTTAAAAGAGGTTCTATGGCTTCCTACTCCCTTTTTCTTGAGTTTGCCGAAAATTTGATCTAAAGCTTTGTTGCGAATAACCTGTTCCGTTTTTGCTGTCATCTTGCGCGGCCCACCTTTAGTTGGATCTTTATCGATAAACCCTTTTTTCTTTAAGTCTTCAATAAAATCATCAATGGTGTAATTATCATCGGTAAGGTTATGCTCTTTGTCAAGTTCTCGCAACCAATCTATTGCCTCTTCCACATCTCCTGAGGTATGCACCAACATTTCCATGAAAAGATCAAATAACTTTTCGAATGGAGTTTTGTGTTTGTTTTTATCGAAATACCTTGAAAATTGAAATCCTAACAAAATAGCTGCTTTTAAGAGATAAAACTAATTAAAACTTAAAAGGTTTTAATATGTCTTTCCATTTTTGGGTAATTACCTTTGTTTAAAATTTAAACCATGAAAATAGACAGCGCTATTGGAGGTTTTATGTACGAAAAATTGATAGAGTTAGGCGTTCCTGAAGCAGTAGCCATTTACGTTAAATTGGCTGTTTTATTAGGCTTTATGGCAATCATTGCCTTATTCCTATTGTTTATCGGAAGGCGAATTGTGCTAAACACTGTTCAAGTTATTGCCAAAAGGTCTAAATCTCAGTTTGATGATACATTGGTAAAACACAGGGTATTTTACCGCATAACCTTTTTATTACCTGTACTTGCTTTTTACATTTTCGACAGTGTAATTTTTCAAGATTTCCCAAAACTCCACCCTTACCTAGATTCACTTACCAACTTATTTTTGGTATTGGTAATTATTTGGAGTGTTGATGGATTCCTTAATGCAACAAGAGAGTTTTTAGAGAATAGCAAATTTTTCAAAAATAAGCCCGTAAACAGCTACATACAATTGCTAAAAATCATAATTTACATGATTGCAGGAATTGTTGTTATCTCCATTTTAATTGGTAAATCTCCAATCTATTTACTTACAGGTTTAGGAGCTGTTTCTGCTGTTTTAATTTTGGTTTTTAAGGATACAATAATAGGATTTATGGCCTCCATACAAATAGCCATGAATGACATGGTTCGTGTTGGCGATTGGGTAAGTGTTCCTCAATATGGAGCTGATGGCGATGTAATTGAAATTAACTTGGTTACCGTTAAAGTTCACAATTGGGATAAAACCATCTCTATGGTGCCCACTTATGCCTTTGTTTCCGATTCGTTTAAAAATTGGCGTGGCATGCAAGAATCAGGAGGTAGAAGAATAAAGAGGCACTTAAATATTGATGTAAATTCCATCAGGTTCGCTAATAAAGATTTGGTTGAACGACTCAAGAAAATTCAATTGCTAAAACCTTATTTGGAAGCCCGCCAAAAAGAAATTGATGAGGATAACTCTAATAGAAAAGTTGATGTTTCTGACCTAGCAAATGGCAGAAGGTTAACCAACGTTGGAATTTTCAGAAAATATGCCGATTTATATATTGAAAATCACCCAAAGGTTAATGAATCAATGACCCGTATGGTGAGACAATTACAACCAACCGAGCACGGATTACCTTTAGAAGTTTATTGCTTTAGCACTGATAAAAGGTGGGAATACTATGAGGAATTGCAAGGTGATATTTTTGACCATCTTTTTGCAGTTGCAAATGAGTTTGACCTTCAAATTTTTCAAGCACCAACAGGTAGAGATTTTGCCTCATTAAAATCTTAAAACCTCAAATTTATCTGCCGAAGCTTTGCAGATGCAGACCTCAAACCTCAAATAACTTGAACTACCTAGCCCACTTTTTTCTTTCAGGCTCTAATGAGCATATTTTGTTGGGCAATTACATGGGCGACTTTCTTAAAGGTAGCGAGTTGGAAAAGTATCCAAAAACAATTCAAGAGGGTGTAGCATTACACCGAAAAATTGATAAGTTTACAGATAACCATAAACTTACCAAACAAGCTAAAGCATTAATTAGAGCAGACTTCGAAAGATATACCCCTGTAGTTTGCGATGTTTTTTTCGATTACTTTTTAGGAGTACATTGGCGTAAGTATTCAGAAATTGAATTGGGTACTTTCTCAAAAAATATTTATTCCGTTTTAAATCAAAATATTTCACTGCTGCCGGAGCGATCAAAAAGGTTTTTAT
>JAAZVO010000258.1 GCA_018623405.1 Crocinitomicaceae bacterium | reverse complement strand
TTAAAGAAGAAGAAAGGTTTACCGAAAACCTTTTAGTGCTAAGGATAAAAGCACTTAGAAAGAAAAGCTTTCAATCTAACCCTTTAGAAATGGCAGATTGGATAATAAAAACAAAAAGATTTACCAATCTGCTACTTCAAAACCAGTCCTTTGACCTTTGTTTTGCAAATTTTGTAATGCCTGGTGGCGAGGTTGCACTATTTCTAAAAAAAAAATTCAATCTCCCATTTGTTGTTATTTCTCATGGCCATGACATTCCTTGGGTAAATGCAAGAAGTCAATGGCCCTTGTATTTAGCAGCATTTTCAAAAATTAAAAAGGTACTAAATTCCGCAGAAATAATTTTTATCCAAACTAAAGAGATGGAGAAAAACCTTATTGATTTTCATCAACGGGTAAAGGAGAAGGTTAGGATAATTCCAAATGGGTTTTCAGAAAATGCGACATTTAATAATTACAAGCCGGAATTTACGGTAATTGCAATTGGAAGGTTAGTTGGGCAAAAAGATCCAGAAACTTATGTTAAAGGATTTCTTTTATTCAATAAAGAATTTCCAAACTCCAAGCTTAAAATTTTTGGAGACGGCCCAAAAAGAAAACAACTTGAAACAATGGTTTTTGGTGAAGAAGCATCTGCTAAAGTTAGTTTCCAAGGTAAAACTTCTCAAGCAGAAGTAATTGAAGCTATGCAAGAAGCATCTGTTTTTTTAAGCACTTCGTTAAATGAAGGGATGAGCTTGGCAATGCTAGAGGCTGCAGCTTCGGGGTTAGCTTTAATATGCACAAAGGTTAGTGGGGCAAATAAAATTGTAAAACCTTTTAATGGGATATTAATCGATTTTAAATCGCCTGAGCAAGTAAAAAATGCGTTAATAGGGTTTTATGAAAAATGGCAAAATAACATTCCATTAATTGAGGGTAAAAAGACGCAAGAATTACTCGAGCAGTTTAACTGGAAAGTCATTTCGAACCAATACCACATAACATTAACAAAGCTGTCTTAATGAAGGTGCTTCATGTTATAGATAATTTGAACGCAGGTGGTGCACAAACGATGTTTAGATTTTTTCTAAAAAATGGGGGTAGTTTAAATGTAGATACCTATGGTTACTCTTTGAAAAAAAGCAACTTCCAATTTGAAAACTTTATATCTGAAAAAACTTCTCAAAACATTTCAATAACAAGGTTTTACCGGCTCAAAAAATTAATTAGAAGTGAAAACTTCGATATCATTCATTTGCATTTAAACAACTCGGTTTTGCATGGCTTTGTACTTCAAAAGTTTTTGAACCCTAAAATAAAATGGGTTATTCATGAGCACGGAGAAGTCTTTAGAAACGATATTATCGGAGTAATTTTAAATTGGATATATGGGGCGTTCAAAAGAGCCAATTTCATTGCCGTTTCAAAAGCTGTGGAAGAGAAGTTGTCGAAAAAAGGAATGCCTAAATCCCAAATTCAAGTTATCCCCAACGTTGCTTTTGTAGAGCCTACCAAACTATTACCAAAAGAAAATCAACCGATTTTTAATGTAGGTTTTGTAGGTAGAGTTACGGAACGAAAAAATTGGAAAGGTTTTTTGGAAGTAGCACAGAGGTTAAAAGCAAATAAAGGGTTTTTGTTTTGTGTTTACGGTTCAGGCCCCGATTTAGATAAAATGAAATCGTTTGTAAAAAAGTTAGAATTGAATGATTCTGTTAAGTTTTGCGGCTGGAAAGAAAGCCAAGATGAAATTTACCCAAACTTAAACTCCTTATTATTGCTTTCGAAGTGGGAAGGGTTTTCATTGGTTCAGTTAGAAGCTTTAAGCTATGGAGTGCCCGTAATTAGCTTTAATAATAAAGGAATGAATGAATTAGCGGAATCCGGAAACGGCCTTTTCTTATGGGAAGCTGATGATTTGGAGGCTGTGGTCAATACCTTATCTAAACTACAAAGTAACTCTGAATTTTTTGCGGAAAATCAATTAGCAGCCCCACAACTGGTAAAAGATAAAACTTCAGAAAAATACATGGAAAGTTTAAATACTTTTTACAACAGCCTTTTAAAACAATGAAGATAGAAGAATCTACACTAAAAGAATACAATAGCAGGCGACCTGAACATGCCAGAAGTTTGGCTTGTCATGCTCCATTTACTGCGTTAAATTTTGAACAAGGAGGTAATGTAACCGCTTGTTGTTACAACAGGACCTTTGTTTTAGGTAAGTATCCTGAAAATAACCTAAATGAGATTTGGTTTGGGGAAAAGGCAAAGGAGTTAAAGAAATACATCGAGCAAAACGATTTTAGCCATGGCTGTGAACTTTGCGCCAGACAAATAAATAGTCACAATTTTGAAGGTTCAAGGGCAAAAGGTTTTGATACATATGCAGAAGTTCCTAAACCACCAACAACAAAGCAGAAAATTCAAGAAGCTTTTGGTATAAAGAGAAAGGTTTACCCTAAGGTTTTAGAATTTGAAATTGATAATACCTGTAATTTAGAATGCGTAATGTGTAATGGAAAGTTTTCTTCGTTAATTAGAAAAAACAGAGAAAACTTACCTCCAATCCCAAACCCATATGATGATGAGTTTGTAGAGCAGATTAAACCATTTTTACCACATCTAGAAGAAGCGAAATTTTTAGGAGGTGAGCCCTTTCTTACACCTCTGTTTTACAAAATATGGGATGCAATAGCAGAAATAAACCCTAAAATTAGGGTCTATATTACAACAAATGGAACGGTTCTAACCCAAAAGGTAAAAGATGTACTTGAAAAATTAAACGTAAATCTTATTATTTCTATTGATGCTATTTCAAAGGATGTTTATGAAAGTATTAGAATAAATGCCAACTATGAAAAGGTAATGGAAAACATTTCCTTTTACTACAATTACTCAAAAATAAAGGGTACGCAGTTTTCTTTTTCTTCTTGTCCAATGACAAATAATTGGTTTGATATTCCTAACCTTTTAAATTATGCTAATAATTTAGATGTTCCGCTTTTTTTCAATACGGTATTAAACCCTAAAGAGCTTTCATTTTCCTCATTAAAATATAGAGAATTAAAGAAGATAGTGGAAGAATATGAGTCCTTTAAATTTCCAAATGAGGTTAAAAACCTAAGTAAAAATCAAAATGCTTTTAAAGATTTAATTAATTATTTGAAAACAATATTAGAAGATAGAGCAATATCGATAGAACATTTTAAAAAATTCAAGAAATACTTGGAAAAACCTGAGGATGATTTAAAAGAATTGGCCCGGTTATACCTTTTTGCCCAGGAATTGGTTACAGGTGAAGGTGAATTTAAAAATGAAGATATTTTAAATGAGAAATTGGAGGGTTTAACGAAGGATTATGTAGAAAAAGAAACTATTGAAAAAAGTGTTTCTCAAATTACAAGTTTAATCTTAGAATATTGTAAAACCCAATTAAATGAAAAGCAGTTTGAAAATGCCCAAAATGTTTTAAATGGTTTAATACATTTTTCAACTGCAGATCAAAAAAACGCTATTAGTGTCTTATTTGGAATAATGAAAACAGAAATTAGATATGTAATTAGTGGCATTTCTTCCATAAAGCCTGAGGAGGTTAGTAAATTAATTTTTTCGGAGTACGTTTCAGGAGTTTACACAGAGTTTTAATTAAAATGGCCTGTAATAACCTTTAATCATTTTGTGCAGTGCATTATATCTAAATCTGTTGAACAGTTTTTCAGAAAATGAAAATTTCTGATTAACTACGCCGTTATCTCTCAAGAGCTTCCCGTACCGCGAATGAATTTTAAAATTGTTTTTATTCATACCATAGGCTCTAAAGTTTTCATTAGTCCAATGAATAAACTTCCATTCTTTCGGAATTCGCTTTTTCTCGTATAAAAAATCAATAATCTCTAACCACCAATCTCGATTACTAATACCATCGCCCACATATTTTTGTAAATCGTGCTTTAT
>JAAZVO010000257.1 GCA_018623405.1 Crocinitomicaceae bacterium | reverse complement strand
GGCTTTAAATGCTGCGGGTCAAGAATTTACAAAAGATTGGCATTGGCCAATCATTGAGTTGGTTTCCGGTTTAAATCCTAACAACATTTTTGATTGTATTGCTTACGGAGCGGTATTTTTCATGCCTATTTACATAGTTACCTTCATTGTTGGAATTTTTTGGGAAGCTGTTTTTGCTGTTGTGAGAGGTCATGAAATTAGTGAAGGTGCCTTCGTTACAACGGTTTTATTTGCTTTATCATGTCCTCCGGATGCACCTCTATGGCAGGTTGCTTTAGGTATATCGGTAGGATTAGTTATTGGTAAAGAAATTTTTGGCGGCACAGGTAAGAATTTTTTGAATCCAGCCCTAACAGGCAGAGCTTTCTTGTATTTTGCATATCCTGCTTCTTGGTCTGGTGATCTATCATGGGTTGCTGTTGATGGTTATTCTGCTGCAACTATATTAGGTCTTTCAGCCGAGTCCGGTTATCAATTTCTTCCTGATTCTTATAGTTGGTCAAATGCTTTTCTAGGTTTTATTCCCGGATCTATTGGTGAAACTTCGACATTAGCCATATTAATTGGTTTAGCAATCCTTCTATTCACGAGAGTCGCATCATGGAGAATAATTGCAGGAGTTTTAATAGGCACTATAGCTACTTCTTATCTTTTCAATATCATTGGAAGTGAATCCAATCCAATGTTTTCTATGCCATTTTGGTGGCACATGGTGGTAGGTGGGTATGCTTTTGGCATGGTTTTTATGGCAACAGAACCCGTTTCTGGATCTCATACAAATAAAGGACGCTGGATCTATGGAATTATTATAGGAGTTTTGGTTGTTCTAATTCGCGTTGTGAACCCAGCTTTTCCCGAAGGAATGATGTTAGCAATTTTATTTGCAAATTTAACTTCTCCGTTAATTGACTACTTTGTTGTTAAACAAAATATAAATCGAAGAAACAAGGTAATTTATGCAGAAAGATAGCATTCTGAATATTATTCTCGTTGGTGTTGGTTTATGCATTGTATGCGGTGCTGTTATATCCACTGTAGCTGTGTCCCTGAAAGATCAACAAGAACAAAATGTAATCTTTGATCAACAAAGTAAAATTATTGATGCAGCAAGATTGCTTGAGGTTTATCCTTCATCTCAAGAAGCATTAGCTTCGATTGAGGAGGTGGTTGTTAATCTTAACGATGGACAACCCTCTGGCTTTCCTCCAGAACAATATGATCTAGACTCTATATTAAGAGACTCTTCTCAACACACAGTTCTTAATGGCTCAGATGATATCGCTATGATAAGCGTAAGAGAAAATCTCTCTAAGGTTTACATTGAATACAGAAATAATGAACTAAAAACCTTAATTCTACCGGTAAGGGGATATGGATTATGGGGAACTTTATATGGTTATCTCGCTCTAGATTCTGACTTAAATACGATAGTAGGTTTGGAGTTTTATAAACATAAAGAAACTCCTGGATTGGGAGCAGAAGTGGATAATCCTAATTGGAAAAAACTTTGGAATGGAAAAAAAGTATTTGATGAAAATGGTTTAGTACAGATTTCGGTTATTAAAGGTTTTTCAAATCCAGAAAATGCAGAATATTCCTATGAAGTTGATGGTTTATCGGGAGCAACTATTACAAGTAAGGGAGTTTCAAATCTTCTTGCTTTTTGGTTAGGTAATAAGGGATTTGGTCCCTTCATAAATAATTTAAAAAATAAAGAAATTAAATTAAGCGATGTCTAAGTTTAAAGAAATATTATTAACACCTATCTTCAAGGATAATCCGATTGCCTTACAAATATTAGGCATTTGTTCAGCTTTAGCTGTCACCAGCAAGCTTTATCCGACACTTATAATGTGTGTTGCTTTAACTATCACTGTTAGCCTATCAAATTTTTTTATTTCCCTTATAAGAAACATAATCCCAACGAATATAAGAATTATTGTTCAAATGACCATTATTTCTTCTTTAGTTATTTTAGTAGATCAATTCCTTAAAGCTTACGATTATGAAACAAGTAAAACTTTATCTGTCTTTGTTGGATTAATTATCACTAACTGTATTGTAATGGGAAGAGCAGAAGCATTTGCCATGCAAAATACTCCTGGAGTTAGTTTTTTAGATGGTTTAGGTAATGGATTAGGCTATAGCCTCATTTTAATTGTTGTTGGAGCTATCAGAGAATTACTAGGTTCTGGTCAATTGCTTGGTATTGATATTTTAACTACTACTCAAAATGGTGGATGGTATGTTGGCAATAATTTCTTTCTATTGGCTCCAAGTTCTTTTCTGATAATCGGATTATTTATATGGGCACTTAGATCATGGAAAACCGAACAAGTTGAAGAAAAAGAATTTCTGATGAGTAAAAATGCTCCTAAAGAGGTGGAAACGCATCATGGTTGAGCACTATCTGTCTATTTTTATATCTTCAATTTTCATAGAGAACTTAGCATTATCTGTTTTTCTTGGTATGTGTACATTTTTAGCCATTTCTAAAAAAATTGAAGCTGCTATAGGTCTTGGAATTGCAGTAATCGTTGTATTAGCAATAACAGTTCCTCTAAATAATATTATTTATAACTTTTTACTTAGAGATGGAGCTTTAACCTGGCTTGGCTACCCAGATGTATCCTTAGAATTTGTTGGATTAATTAGTTACATAGGAGTTATTGCTGCATGCGTACAAATTCTTGAGATGTTTTTAGATAAATATGTTCCTAAACTTTATACTGCCCTTGGAATATTCCTTCCTCTTATAACCGTAAATTGCGCAATTCTTGGCGCATCACTGTTCATGGTAGAAAAGAATTTAGACTTTGGTGAAAGTGTTGTTTATGGCCTTGGTGGCGGAGTAGGTTGGGCTCTAGCTATTGTTCTCTTAGCAGGCATCAGAGAAAAATTAAAATACAGTGATATTCCAGACGGTCTTGAAGGATTAGGTATTACCTTTATAACTGTTGGTTTGATGACCTTTGGATTTATGTCATTTGGAGGAATAATACTTTAAATGATTAATCTAGATCTCATATTTGGAATTGCTACGTTTACATTAATAGTAAACCTGATGATATTTGTAATCTTATTTGCTAGATCAAGATTGGTATCAACTGGTGATGTTACTATCGAAATTAATGGAGATCAGGATAAAGCAATAAAAGTTCCCGCTGGAGGAAAATTGTTGCAGACCTTAGCATCAGAGAATTTATTTCTTTCATCGGCATGTGGAGGAGGGGGCACTTGCTCTCAATGTCGTTGCCAAGTATTCGAAGGCGGCGGCTCAATACTTTCAACTGAAGAAGCTCACTTTAATAATAAAGAGAAAAGAGAAGGCTGGAGGCTCTCTTGTCAGGTACCAGTAAAGGCTGACATGAAGATTACAGTACCAGATGAAGTTTTTGGAGTTAAAAAATGGGAAACAACCGTTATCTCAAATGATAATGTGGCAACTTTTATTAAAGAATTAGTCTTGAAATTACCAGAAGGAGAGAATGTTGGTTTTGAAGCTGGTGGTTACGTTCAGATGGAAATACCTCCTTATGAGGTAGATTACAAATCTTTTGATATTAAAGATATATACAAAGGTGATTGGGAAAAATTTAAAGTTTTTGAAAATGTAGCTACAGTTGGTGTTCCTGTTATTAGAGCATACTCAATGGCTAATTACCCTGAGGAAAAGGGGATAATGAAATTTAACATTAGAATTGCAAGTCCACCTCCTGGTACAAATTTTCCACCTGGTGAAGCTTCATCTTATTTATTTAATTTAAAACCAGGTGATAATTTAACCATCTTCGGCCCATTTGGAGAATTCATGGCTAAAGATACTCCAAATGAAATGGTATTTATCGGCGGTGGAGCCGGTATGGCACCTATGCGATCTCATATATTCGATCAACTTTTGAGATTGGATTCTTCTAGAAAAATTACTTTTTGGTACGGAGCTCGAAGTTT
>JAAZVO010000256.1 GCA_018623405.1 Crocinitomicaceae bacterium | reverse complement strand
TTTGCCTAAAAAATTCACTTTGAAAAAACTACTGCTTTTTATTTTCCTAATTGGTCCTTTTTTATTGATGGCACAGCAAAAAACGGATGCTTACCTTAAGGCGCATACCATTTTAACCTCAATGGTTAACGAAAACGGACAAGTAAATTACGCTAAAGCCAAACAACAATTAAAAGATTTTGAAGCTTACCAACAACTAATTAGCGAATTGAATGTACCAACCTTAAGCAAAGCCGAAAAGATTAGTACCCTTATTAACACCTACAACCTTAAGGTAATTGAAGAGGTGGCTAAGGCTTATCCAATTTCATCGGTAAATGACTTAACTAACTTTTTTGATAAAAAAACACTTCGTTGGAATGGTAAATTGTTAGGCTTGAATGAGTTAGAAAGTGAATTACGAACCATAGCCGATGCTAGAATTCACTTTGCTTTAGTGTGTGGAGCAAAATCATGCCCGCCGCTTAAAAATGCTGCCTTTAGCGATAAAAACCTAGAAGACGAGCTTTACGAGATTGCCCAAAAAGCCTTGGCACACCCCAATATTATTGTTTACGATGCGGAAGTTAATGTGCTTAAAGTTTCTCCTATTTTTAAGTGGTATGTTGAAGATTTTACAAAAAATGGAACAGTTGGAGATTACATCAACAACTTTAAACCAAGTATAAACAAGGATGCAAAAATTGAATATTTACCCTACGATTGGAGTTTAAACGATGCTGCCGCTAATGATGAGACTGACTTTAACCTGCAGGCACAGGCGCCATCAAGAAATTTTACCTCGGGAACTATTGAGGTAAAAACCTTTTGGAACTTATACACCCAAACCAAAGGATTTGATGGCAACGGCTCTAAGGTAAATTATGGCAACCGCAGCAATTACCTTACGGGTTTAACAAGTGTTGTTTACGGATTAAACGAAAAGTTGAATATTGGCGCAGAGTTTTGGGTAAGCTCTGCAAATGTTGGCCCTACCAACACATCGGTTTTTTCGCCTTATAAATTTGAGAACAATGCCACAGCAAGAGCTGCCTTAAGTTATGTTGGACCAAAAATTAGGTGGCAACCTTTTGAACAAGCAAAAGGCATAACCATACAATCTACATTTTTATTACCAACGGGTAACGATCTTGATGGCGACCAAAACGGTGGATTGTTTTTGGCTTACGATAGGTTTTTATGGATAAATCAGTTTATGGCAGATAAACTATTGGGAAATAAATGGCAAATTTTTGGGCAATTTTCTACTTGGGCTTCTTTTTTTGGAAACAACAGCACCTTTAACACTTTTGTAGAAACACCAATAACTGGTTTTTTGAGCTATTTCCCTACGCAACGCTTAACCCTGTATGTACAGCAAGAGTTTTGGCCGCGTTGGGGTGGCAATGGTTTAGATGCTTTTTTTAGGCAAGAAGGCTTTGGGTTTAAATACCAAATAATTCCTCAAAAATTGGAATTTGAGAGTTCTGCCACATTTTTTACTTCAGGCAAAAACCAAGGTGCCGGCAATACCTTAAATTTTGGTTTACGGTTGGTAAGGTAAAGTTAAGGCCAAGCTTCAAACTTTTCTAGCATATAAGGTTGGCGGTTTACAATGGTTGCGCGCTGCACACCATCTTTGGTAAACGGAAAATACCCATAATCGTAAACTATGTAATAAATATCGCCATAATTGTTTTTATAGGTTGAAGTAAAATAAGCATACTCGAAACCATGAGAATCTAAAACTTCTTTTCTTACCGTGGTTTTACCAACAGGAGATAGCTTTTTTAAAATAGACCGATTTTTTCGTAAAATACGGTTGGTTTCTATAATATCTTTTTCTTGTTCGGTTTTGCGTTGGTTGTTGTATTCGCTTTTGCATTGAGTATCGCAAAACTTTTTATCTAATCTTCCCACCAACTTTTTTCCGCACTTTAAACACAATCTTTCTTCCATCTTACAAAGGTATTTTTATTCGTTTATATTCGAATTTATACGTTTATAAATTCTTTTTCTATTGCATAAGGTCTTCAACTTTTCTAATTATGCAAAATGGATACGTTACCTCATTTATACCTCAACCATTTTTACGATGTTGATGGCAGCGAGCTTATTAAGCTTGTAATAAAAAAAGAAGATTATTTAAAAGCCAAACCTCTGTTTAAAGGGGTTGATTGGATTTATTATCACGAAAAGGCAAAAGGTTTTGTATGCGAGCATAGCGAAGGTTATGTAAAACTAATTGAGCAGCATTTTAAGGGCTTTTTTATTGATAAAAATTACTTATTGCCCGAGCATTTGCGGTTTAGGGCAAAAAGCCTAAATGCTAACCAAACAGCACAGTATTACAACCAAGTTTATTACAAAAAGGTAACCTTGGTGCCGGGTGTGGTAAACAATAAAGAGGTGGTTTTATTAAGGTGTAATTATTTTGGCGATTTACTGAAAACCTTTAAAAATTTTGAAGGGTTTGAGGTTAAAGGAGGTCAATTTTATATTCCTTTTGATTTAGAAACCATCAAAAAATTTACGGCTTTTGCCATTTTGCATTGCGAGTTGGGCATGAGCAGCATGCTAAAAATTAACGATTCTGATGTACACTACAACCTTTTAGCGCAAAGCTTTATTAGAAGAAATGAGATTTGTTGCTCAAAAAATTTTGTAGATAGAATGCGGCTTAAGAACTATAGCCCGGCTACTATTAAAACATATTTTCATTGTATTTCGGTGTATTTAAATTTTAAGCAAAAGTTAGCTGATGAGGAAAAGGAAATGGCTCCTGAGTTGTTTTTAAATGAATATACCTCTAGAGGAAAAGCCTCAAAAACCATTGGCCAATATGTAAATGCCATTAAGTTGTGGTACAAAATATCTTACAACGAAGAAAAAGACTTAACACAGCTGAGGCCCAAAAAAGATAAAGCATTACCCAAGGTATTAAGTGCCGAAGAGGTAAAGGCTATTTTGAATAACACTGAAAATTTAAAACACAGGTGTATTTTGTTAACGGCCTACTCTGCAGGATTAAGGGTTAGCGAGGTTTTAAATTTAAGGCTCGAAGATTTGGATAGGCATAACATGACTATTAGGATAAACCGCGGAAAAGGCAGAAAAGACAGGATTACTTTATTATCTAAAAATTTGTTGAAATCCTTAGATGTTTATTTGGAGGAGTACCAACCTAAATATTGGTTGTTTGAGGGGCAATTTGGAGATCAGTATTCTAGTGTGAGTGCCGGAAGAGTTTTTAAAAATGCTTTAAAAGCGAGCAATTTACCTATGCATTACACCTTTCATAGTTTGCGCCACAGTTTTGCTACCCATTTATTAAACAATGGCTATAATTTACGGCAAGTACAAAAGCTTTTAGGCCACAACAACATAAAAACCACCGAAATATATACCCATGTTAGCGATGAGAATATAAAATTCATAACCTCACCTGCAGATGTTTTATTTAAAGATTAAAAAAATGAGCTATACGTCACAAACCCCTTGCATATATGCAAGTAAAACCATAGTTTTGAAGGGTAAACTATAAGGTGACTAACTATCATGATGATAGTTAGCACCTAGTTACCTGTAAGTTTAGAAAAAGAGTTATATTTGTATAATAGTTCTCGTTGACTTTATAACGAGTGGTACACCTTAGTTCTTTTGGATAGGATAGTACCTTAAAAAGTACACCCTGCGGGATTCGAACCCGCGTTTTCTGATTAAAAATCAGATGTCCTAACCACTAGACGAAGGGCGCTTTACAATCTTTTTTTAAAGGGGGCTTTCGCTCCCTTTTTAAATTTAATAGATTAATAAAACGACTAATAATAGTTGTACCGATTACGAATATAGCAAATCTCTTGCACTTCTCACTTGACTGTTTTATGTTTGTTGGTATGAGTAAATTCTATAAAGTGTTTGGTGTTTTAGCTTCGGGAATATCAGGATATACTCTCTTTGTAATGTTATTTAAACTGAATAA
>JAAZVO010000255.1 GCA_018623405.1 Crocinitomicaceae bacterium | reverse complement strand
TGCTTTTGCTTTATTAGAGAATGTTACCTCTTTTGCTCTGTAAATTTCTTTTGCTACAGTAGCAACTTTCTCTTCAATAGAAAGGTCTAAATCATATAAAGGCTTAAAGTTTGCCTTGCCCTCATCTAAAGCTTCAGCAACGGCTTTGGCTAATTCTACTCCACCTTCACCACCTTTTGCCCAAACCTCACTTAAGGCTACTCTTACATCTATTTCAGCGCAAATTTCTTTCAACAAGTCTACTTCAGCTTGGGTATCTTGAGGGAAATTGTTGATTGCAACAATAGGTGTTAAACCAAACTTTTTCACATTCTCTACATGGCGCTGCAAATTGGCAATTCCTTTACGTAAGGCATCGAGATTTTCATTTCCTAACTCATCTTTAGGCACGCCTCCATGAAATTTTAGTGCTTTTATAGTTGCTACTAAAACCACGGCATCGGGTTTTAAACCGGCCTCGCGGCATTTAATATCTAAGAATTTTTCTCCACCTAAATCAAAAGCAAAACCCGCTTCAGTTACGGTAATATCTGCCAGGCTCATACCCATTTTGGTAGCAATTATTGTATTGGTACCTTGGGCAATGTTGGCAAACGGACCACCATGAATAATTACCGGATTACCTTCTAGGGTTTGCACCAAGTTGGGCATAATTGTTTCTTTTAACAAGGCTGCCATAGCGCCATGTGCCTTAATATCTCTTGCAAAAACAGGATTTCCAGAGTAGTCGTTTCCTACATAAATATTTCCTATTCTTCGTTTTAAGTCTGCGAAGTCTTTTGCCATACATAAAATGGCCATAATTTCAGAAGCTGCGGTAATGTTAAACCCATCTTCTCTCGGGAAACCATTTGTTTTTCCGCCTAATGCTACCACTATATTTCTTAAGGCGCGGTCGTTCATATCCATAACCCTTTTCCATTTTACTGTTCTTGGGTCAATTTGTACTAGAGGGGCCTTGCTTTGAATGGTGTTATCTACCAGTGCAGCTAAAAGGTTATTGGCTTTTTCAATTAATCCGAAATCTCCCGTAAAGTTGAGGTTAATATCCTCCATAGGAATTACCTGAGCATAACCGCCACCTGTTGCGCCGCCTTTCATTCCGAAAACAGGACCTAATGAAGGCTCTCTTAATACGGCAATTGAATTCTTGCCAATTTTTCTTAACCCTTCATGTAAACCAATTGAAGTTGTTGTTTTTCCTTCACCTGCAGGAGTTGGAGAAATAGCAGAAACCAAAATCAATTTTGATTTTTTGGCTTTTTCTTCATCAATAAGTGTTAATGGTAATTTGGCTTTGTCTCTGCCAAAAGGATGGAGTTTTTCTGCGTCAATTCCTAATTTTTCTCCAATTTCAAAAATCGGTTTTGGAGTAAACTGTTGGGCTATTTCTATATCAGTCATGGGTTTGGTGTATTAAAGATTTGTTTGCACCAAAGTAACCATTTTGATTTAATTGTTGGGCTTCAAATATTCTTGAATTGCTTCAACATAGGCTTCAAAGGCTTTTCTTCCCTTTTGGGTAAGTTTACATGTTGTGTGAGGGTAATTGTTTTTGAAACTTTTGTTTACCTCTAAGTATTCTGCATCTTTCAACTTTGAGATTTGAACCGATAAATTTCCTTTTGTGGCCTCGGTTTTCTCCAACAAAAAATTGAAATCAGCACTTTCTACAGAAGCTAAAAGCGAAACTATAGATAGCCGCAATTGTTGATGTAATAGTGGATCAAGCGCTTTGAACATGGGCCTTTATTTCATTGTTTCTCAATAAAATTCCGGGAAGTAAATACCCTAAAAATACTGCCCCGCAAAATACTAATGAATTGTAGGTTACAGGAATAAAAAATGAGGCAAAGCCGGCTATCCAAAATACAAATGCTCCAAATAATAATGGCTTAAATCTAGTAATGCCCGATGAAACAAAGGTGGGAATTGCTGTAGCAATTAAAACTAAAGGAATTGGATTAATTTGGTTTATAACCGAGCCAATTAATAATAAAACTAGAGATGCTCCAAATCCTCCCCATGTATAAGCATATACTTTATCCATAAAGGCTTCATATCCTAATCTTTTCGACTCCTTTGCACTAAATACTCCTGATAATATTCCACCAACAATACCAACTACCATCCAACCCAAGTAACCCATTGGGTTGCCCATTTGGTTAACTACTAAAAACTCTGTAAGGCCTGCAATAATTAGCCCAACACCCCAAATTATAAAGTAATAACTATTTCTATGATGTGATGCTTTTGCCTTCATCATCATGTCTTTAATGATTTGTATACTTTCTTGCTCGTTCATGATTTTTGGTTTTTAAATTCTAAGCAAACATAAACAAGTTTATATTATAAACCAAATTATTTTGAAAAGGTTGCTTTCAATTTGGATAGATAATTAACTAGGAATTTTTAAATCGCCTATAGAATCAAGCCTTTGTTGCACCGGTTTGATGTACTCGTAAAATGCAGCTTCGTTTTCTTTTTTAACCGGATTTGAGGGAGGAAGTTTTTCTGCCCTGTGGTTTACTTGGGAGCCATTTTTCCAAAAACGATAGCAAACATGCGGGCCTGTAGCTAGCCCTGTAGAACCTACATAGCCTATGGTTTGCCCTTGCCTTACTTTTACACCCGGTTTAATACCATTGGCTATTTTGCTCATGTGGAGGTACTGAGTGGTGTACGTTCCATTATGCTTAATTTTTACGTAATTACCGTTGTATTGTTTGTATCGGGCTTCAATTACAATTCCATCTCCTGTAGTCATAATGGGTGTTCCGGTTGGGGCAGCATAATCGGTGCCCAAATGGGCTTTCCACCTTTTTTGAACAGGATGAAATCTTTTTAAGGTATATGAAGATGTCATTCTACCAAACTTAAGAGGCGATTGCAAGAATGCTTTTCTTAAACTGTTGGCTTCAAGGTCGAAGTAATCTTTAAAGCCCTCCTGCTCAAAACCAAATGCATAAAAGTCGTTACCAAAGTGATTAAATAAGCAGGCTTTAATTTCATGTATTCCAATTCGTTTGCCATCAACATACTTTTCGGTGTAAATTACCTTGAAGTTGTCTCCTTTTTGAATACGGTAAAAATCAATTGTCCACGCATAAATATCTGCCATTTCCATGGCCAAGGCCGGACTCGCCCCAATATCGGTTAAGGTTTGGTATAATGAGGAGTTGATGGTTCCATAACTCACATTCTCTCTAATTTCTACAGGCTTAACTCCTTTGTAAACGTTAATTGAATCACGCAGATCGAACACAATGTATTCTTCGGCATTAGGTTCATAAATAAAGCATTTGGCTTTTCCTAGCGAGTCTTTATCGCAAAAAACTGCGTAACTCCTGCCTGATTTCATGTAGCGCACATCGAAGGTTTCTTTCGCTTTCTTAACTAACCTATCAATTTCGGGGTACGAAACGTGATACTTCAATAGTATATCAGCTAAAAACTGATTTGGTTTTATAGTACCGGTATGGATGTTAAATGAATCTGCAGGAAGTCCGTATCTGATATTTATAATTTGCTCAGTAGAATCTGCCCCTTCTTCTTCAGTGTAAGAATAATTACCATCTTGTTGGCCACATGAGGTAATTAGGAGTAGGGACAAAAGAGCAAAAGCAAAAAGGTTCAATCGCCCTAAACGTAGTCTGTTAGTATGCAGACGTAAACCATATATTGATAAAAACTTCAAACCTCGAACTTCAAACATTAAACTAATTCTCTCTTAAAACAGATTCTACCCAACCTTTTCCCCATTCTTCCATTTCTTTTTCGCTCCAAAGTTCGGGATAGAATATTCTTTTTTGAAAGCGAGGAGGTAAATATTTTTGCCAATTGGTACCTCCCGTTGCAGCAATATCTGAAGGGTCTTGCTGCAAATAACGTACGGCAGATTTGTAATGCACCAAGGGCCAATTAACATTTACATTTACATCTAACTGACGAAGCGCTAATATGGTT
>JAAZVO010000254.1 GCA_018623405.1 Crocinitomicaceae bacterium | reverse complement strand
ATGGCTTGGTAGAGGTTAATCATCTCTTCGGTATCATCAAACATATTTATTTGGTAGCCTCCACTTACCAAGTGGCTAAACCGCACACCAATTAACCTAACCAATAGCCTGCGTTGGTACAGCTTTTCGAAAAGCTCTTTGGCTGTATTTACTAATATATGGTCGGCAGAGCAATAGGGTATTCGCTTTTGAACGGTATGGGTATCAAAATCGGAATAGCGAATTTTTACCGCCACACATGCGGTTAACTTGGTTTGCTTACGTAGTTTAAATGCCAATTTTTCTGTCATGGCTACCAAAATGTTCTTCAACTTCACCACATCAATGGTGTCGTGCTCAAAGGTTTGCTCTGTCGACATTGATTTTTGCTCGGTGTAAGGCACCACAGGAGAGTTATCTATACCATTGGCTTTTTTCCAAAGCGCAATACCGTTTTTGCCCATTAGGTTTTCCATTAATTCAACAGGCATTTCTTGCAGGGTTCTAATCTTTTGTACGCCCATGTCGCGCAACACATAATATGTTTTGTTGCCAATACCTGGTATTTTTTTTATGCTTAGCGGCGATAAAAAGGGCTTTTCGGTACCAAATTGTATCTGTAATTGACCATTGGGTTTGGCCTCGCCGGTAGCTACTTTAGAAACCGTTTTGTTTTGCGATAACCCAAAAGAAATGGGCAAGCCGGTTTCGCGGGTAATGCGTTGCCTAATTTCTGAAGCCAACTTGTAGTTTCCAAAAAAGCGATCCATACCGGTAAGGTCAATGTAAAACTCATCTATGGATGATTTTTCGTACAAGGGCACTTCTTCCTCAATAATTTGAGTAACCACATTTGAGTAATAGCTATATCGCTCACTATCACCACGTACATTAATGACTTGCGGACATAACCTGCGCGCCAACTTAATGGGCATGCCTGAATGAACACCAAAACGCCTTGCTTCATAGCTGCATGACGACACTACTCCTCTATCACTACCACCTCCAATTACCACAGGCCTGCCTTGCAAGCGCGGATTATGTAATACTTCTACCGATACAAAAAAGGCATCTAAATCCATGTGTACAACCGATTTTGTATTGTTCCAAATCACTTTGACAATTATTTTGACTTAATTTTGATATTAATATAGTCATTTTGTATGTTTGTTGATGTTATTTCGGCTAAAGGGAGAAATCTTTCTATAATTTGAACCCGGATTTATCTCCAAAAAAGATTCCTCGTCGCCTTTTTAAGGGATCTGTTGGAATGACCCAGTACTAAAAAGAAAAAATGAAAACAAAATATTTTGCCCAAAATTTAAAGTACTTGAGAAAAAGAAGAAAGGTATCTCAAGATGAACTTGCTCAAACATTAGGCGTAAAACGCACTAGCATTAGCGGTTACGAAAACGGAAGTTCAGAGCCTCCACTATTGACTTTACTAAAAATATCAGACCATTTTAAAATAGGTACAGATCGCCTTTTACGCGAAGACCTAACTATTTGGCAAGAGCTGCGCTTGCAAGAAGAAGAAAAAAGCTTTGGGTTAGACCTTGAAGGAAAAAAGATTCGCATTTTGGCAACCACCGTTAGAGACGACAATGAAGAGAATATTGAGTTGGTACCTGAAAAAGCAAAAGCAGGTTATTCTACAGGCTTTGCAGACCCTGAATACATAAAGGTTTTATCTTCTTTTAGAATGCCATTTTTAAGTAAACATAAAAAGTACAGAAGCTTTCAGGTAAGTGGCGATAGCATGCCTCCTGTTGCTGAAGGCTCTTGGGTTACGGGAGAATACCTCCAAAACTGGAAATTCATAAAAGATGGCGAGCCTTACATTATTGTTACCAAAGATGACGGAGTTGTTTTTAAGGTAGTATATAACAAAATTGAAACCCGCGGAACGTTATTGTTATGCTCTACCAATACCTTTTACGAACCTTACGAAGTAAAAATTAGTGATGTATTAGAGGTTTGGAAATTTGCCAATTATATAAGCTCTGAGCTTCCTGAACCTAATCTACCTAAAGATACACTTACCAACACTGTATATGAGTTACAGCGAGAAATAAGTGAGATAAAAAGTAAAATGAAAAATGATTAGCTCTTTGGCTTTTTATAAATGGGCACAGTAGAGCATGGCTCTCCATACATTAAGCTTTTAACCACAGGTTGCAGCTTGTTAGCTAGGTTTAAATAAGCATCAGGGGTTAAATCTATATCGCCGCAACCCTTAACAATTACGCGTGCATCCACATAATCATTTGGATTTATTTGCTGAATGGCGTCAAGAATAATTTTTTGCTTCAACTCGTTTTCATTACCGAAAAAAACTTGATAAGCAAACGGCTTTAGTGCAGTTACCAAAAGCATGTATGCCCAATGAGGTATTATGGCATCTGCAGAACAATAAACACCCACAAACATTCCATGATACTTTGACCAATTGTTGTTGGCAATAAACGCTCTAAAATCCTTTTCTTTTAAAGCCAAACCTTGCCACAGTTGCTCCTTAATATCTATTGTGGCAAGTTCTTTATCCCTAACAAAATCCATTAGGTCTAAAGTGATTAATCCGCTTTTGGCTACTTTGTTTTCAATCATATGATTAAACTACATAAAACCAAGCTCAAGTTGTGCTTCTTCGCTCATCATGTCTTTGGTCCAAGGTGGCTCAAATGTGATAGTTACTGTACTTTTATTAACCTCTTTTAAATAATCTACTTTATCTTCAACCTCTTTGGGAAGACTCTCTGCCACAGGGCAGTTAGGTGAAGTAAGAGTCATTAGGATATCTACATCTGCATTCTCAGAAACATTGATTTCGTATATCAACCCCAATTCGTAAATATCTACAGGAATTTCGGGGTCATAACACGACTTTAAAACATCAACTACTTTGTTTTCTAATGCCTTTTTATCCATTGTTTCAATTGTTGATTGCATTGTAAGCAATTGAGTAGGTTTTCATTTTTTTTACCATAGCAGCCAATCCGTTTGCTCTATTTGGAGAAAGGTGTTCTTTTAGTCCTATTTCATCAATAAAATGTAACTCGGCATTCATTATTTCTTTAGGAGAATGACCACTTAAAACTCTAACTAACAAGCCAATTAAACCCTTGGTAATCATAGCATCACTATCTGCTTTAAAGTTTAATTGTCCGTCCTCAAAATTACTGATAAGCCACACCTGAGATTGACAACCTTTTACCAAGTTGTCTTCTACTTTTTGGTTATCCTCTATTGATGGAAGTTCTTTACCAATAGAAATGATGTATTCGTATTTATCCATCCAATCTTCAAACATTGAAAACTCTTCAACAATATCCTGCTGTTTCTCTTCAATACTCATTTCAACTCAACATTTTGTTTGCTCTTTTAAGGGCTTCAACCATTAGGTCAATCTCCTCAAAAGTATTGTAGAATGCAAAAGAGGCTCTTACAGTTCCGGGAATTCCAAACCTATTCATTAAGGGCTCAGTGCAATGATGCCCTGTTCTTACAGCAATACCCATTTTGTCTAATAATGCCCCAACATCATAGGGATGAGCATCACCCAACAAAAATGAAATTACAGAAGCCTTTTCTTTTGCCTCTCCTATGAATCTTATGTTAGAGAAATTGGCTTTTAATTGCTCAACGCCGTAAGCTAATAAACTGTTTTCGTAGGTTTCAATTTCTTTAAAACCTATATCGCTTAAATAATCAATTGCCTTATGCAAACCAATTACATCTGCAATATTTGGGGTGCCTGCCTCAAACTTAAAGGGCAACTCGTTGTAAGTAGTCTTTTCGAAGGTTACAGTTTTTATCATCTCTCCTCCACCTTGGTAAGGTGGCATTTGGTCTAAAATTTCTCGCTTACCATATAATACCCCAACTCCTGTTGGTCCATATATTTTATGGCCGGAAAAGACATAAAAATCGCAATTGATTGATTGAACATCAGGCTGAAAGTGGGGTGTGGCTTGCGCTCCATCAATTAAAGTATAAGCT
>JAAZVO010000253.1 GCA_018623405.1 Crocinitomicaceae bacterium | reverse complement strand
TTTTAGATTAAACTCTTGGTTGTTTTGATCCCATTGATTTGCCATAATGCTATGATTTTGATTTTATTAATTCTCCTTCGTATAATTTATTATTTAACGTCGCTTTAAAACGATATTTATTTTGTTCAACACCAACAATACTTACATTCATGGTATCTTTTTGGATTTTCATGAAGTTGGCAGGTTGATTACTTTCTATTAATACAAGTTGGTAAGCACAGTTCGAGGTCCAAATTATTTCATAAATATCTTTTGTGCTTTTCTTTTTACTTGTTTCAATTTGTTGATTTTCAGTTCTTTCAATTTTAAGGTCTAAACCCGAGTTCGTTGGATACTCAAAATTCCCGGTTTTAAATTCCGAGCAATCAAGATTTGAAGAGCAAGAAACTAGGCTAATCCCAAAAAGAAAGAAAATGAATTTATTAAGCAATTCCGGTATAGTTGAAAGGCGTAATTTTTTTAAGCTCAGCCTTGATATAATCTTCAACATCTAAGCCTTCAATAAAGTTTTGTATGCTTTGCTTAGTTATTTTTTCATTTTTTCTGGTAAGCTCCTTCAATTTCTCATAAGGTGCAGGATACTGTTCTCTTCTTAAAATAGTTTGAATGGCTTCTGCCACAACAGCCCAATTTTCCTCAAGGTCTGCTTTAATTTTTGCTTCATTAACCAAGAGTTTTCCTAACCCTTTTTGAATTGATTTTAAAGCAATTAAAATATGACCGAAAGGTGTACCAATATTTCTAAGCACGGTACTATCGGTTAAATCTCTTTGCAACCTAGAAATAGGAAGCTTTTCAGAGAAATGTCCTAACATGGCATTGGCAATTCCCAAGTTTCCTTCAGCATTTTCAAAGTCAATTGGATTAACTTTATGTGGCATTGCAGATGAGCCTACTTCACCTTTTTTAATTTTCTGTTTAAAGTAATCCATACTAACATACGTCCAAACATCACGGCTAAGGTCTAGTAGGATGGTGTTAATTCTTCTAAAACCATCAAAAAGGGCCGCAAGTTGATCGTAATGTTCAATTTGTGTAGTTGTTTGTTGCCTGTAAATTCCTAAGTTTTCAGAAAGGAAATCATTTCCAAACTCAACCCAATTGGTTTCAGGGTATGCTACATAATGAGCATTGAAATTACCGGTAGCTCCTCCAAACTTCCCTGTTATTGGAATACTTGAAATAACATCTAATTGAATTTTTAAGCGCTCATAAAAAACTTGAAACTCTTTGCCCAATTTGGTAGGGGAGGCAGGTTGTCCGTGTGTTTTCGCCAACATGGGTATGTCTTTCCACTCATCAATTAAAGCTTTAAGTTGGTCTAAGGTTTCATTAACCAACGGTAAAATAACCGCCTTTAGGGCATCTTTAATTGAAACAGGTATTGCAGTGTTATTAATATCTTGTGAAGTAAGCCCGAAATGGATAAATTCCTTTTGAGCAACTAAGCCAAGGTCATCAAGTTTTTGCTTTATAAAATACTCTACCGCTTTAATGTCATGATTGGTAACAGCTTCAATTTCTTTAATGGCCTTAGCATCATTTAAACTGAAATGTTTATAAATATCTCTAAGTGCACAAAGTTGCTGCTCGCTTAGAGGTTGTGCCTCAGGTAAAACCTTAAGCAATGCGATAAAATATTCTATTTCAACTTTTGTACGGTATTTAAACAATGCGAATTCGGAGAAATAATTATTTAATTCTGATGTTTTGGAATGATACCTCCCATCGATTGGAGAAATACTTATTAACGGATGAATTTCCATGCCCTGCTATTAAGGGTGCGAAATTAACTATTTTAGGTGCCCCGTAATAGAAATTCTTAGGTTTATCGGTTTGGAAGTAGTAACACAAAAACACGGAATATTTAAGCAATTGGTTTGGGGCTTTAGGCAATACCCCGAAGCACTATCTTTTATAGTAAAGCACAAAATGTGGTGGGCATTTTTATTTCCACTGGTTTTTAATGTATTGCTGTTTTATTTGGGTATTCAAGCAGTAAATGATGCCTCTGTTTGGGTATTAGATCAGATAAAAGGTTGGATAAGTTTTGATGGCTTTGAAGAAGAAACTCAAGGTTTTTTGAATTCTTCATTAGAAATAATTCTTTGGATAGTCTTTAAGCTCATGTTCTTTCTACTATACGCTTACATTGGTGGTTATGTGGTTATAATAGTGCTATCACCTTTTTTGAGTTTTGTATCAGAAAGAGCAGAAAAAGCCAATGGAGGAACTCTACCTCCTTTTAAGCTAGGAACCTTTTTTTACAACATATACAGGGGAATTGTAATTGCTTTACGTTCATTCCTGTATCAAACCCTACTCAGTTTATTGATTTTATTGCTCTCCTTTATCCCTTTGGTAAATTTGGCTGTGCCATTTTTATTGTTTTTGGTTTCGGCCTTTTTTTACGGTTTTGCTTTTATGGATTATTTTTTAGAGCGACGCATCTCAAGTATATCAGAAAGTATTGATTTTATTAAGAAAAGAAGATTGATTACCATGGCATTGGGTCTTCCATTTTCAATTGTATTGGCGGTGCCGTATGTAGGTTCTTTTTTGGCTGGATTTGTAACCATAGTTGCTGCAGTGGCGGCAACACTCTACCTTATGGACAAGGAAAGTAAAATACCGCAAAAGGCATGAGTTTAATTATTTACACCAAAAAAGAAACCACTCGGTTAAACTATGCTGTTAATCTTCTTTTTAAATGGGTTTACAAACTTGATTTTAAACTCACAACAGATATAAAGGAGGTAGAGACGTTTACTGGTGCAAAGCTTAATTTCTCCGTAGAAGAGTTAACTAATTGTCTTCAAATAGGCCCGGCAAGGTTAATTTTTGAGAGAGAGGTAAAATCGCCATTTTTAAAAATGGGTAAGTGGGAAGAGTTACCTATTTTTTTTGAAACCAAAGGTGATATTCCGTTTGATGTTTTCAGCGCTGCTTTTTACTTGGCAGTGCGCTACGAAGAATATACCCCACATAAAACTGACGATTTAGGAAGGTTTGATTTTAAAGACAGTTTGGCTTTTAAAGAAAATTTTTTGCAGTTGCCTTTAATTAACTTGTGGGCTGCTAAGCTTTTAGAAAAACTCAAAGAAAAATTTCCGTCATTTAATATTCCTCAAAAAAAATACAAGTTTGTTCCTACCATAGATGTAGATAATGCCTTCGCCTATAAAAACAAAGGTTTCGTAAGAACTGCAGGCGCCTATACAAGGTCTTTTTTTAGTGGCGATTTTGAAGATGTAGTAGAGCGAAGTCAAGTGATTTTTGGAAATAAGCCAGACCCGTTTGATGTTTTTGAAAAAATCATCGAAATCGAAAAAAAATATCACCTCAAACAGCTTTTATTTTTCCTACTTGGCGATTATGATGTGAACGATAAAAATGTTCCCCCCGGCAATAAAAACTTTCAGAGGTTAATAAAAGATGTAAACGATTATGTAGAGGTAGGTATTCATCCATCATTTGCCTCAAACCAACAAAGAGAAAAACTGAAGCTTGAGATTGACAGATTAAGCTCAATAACCCACAGAGATGTAACAAAAAGCCGACAGCATTTTCTGGTACTTAAGTTTCCAACTACTTACCGTAACCTTATAGAAACAGGTATTACAGATGATTATTCAATGGGCTACCCTCAACATCCCGGATTTAGAGCAAGCATAGCAGACGTTTATCCGTTTTATGATTTAGAACTTGAAAAAGAAACCAAATTAATGATACATCCCTTTGCGGCAATGGAGGCTACCTTTAAGTATTACCAAAGCAAAAAGCCTAACGAAGTAGTAGCAGAAATAACCAAAATAGCAGAAGAGGTAAAAAAGGTAAATGGCGTTTTTTATCTTCTTTGGCACTCAGATACACTTAGCGGACACAACCATTGGAAAGGTTGGCAAAATTTATATGAAGAAGTGTTAAATGCCTGTGCTAAGATTTAGTTACACCTTATTTTTGAACCGTAATTTAAAACCATGAC
>JAAZVO010000252.1 GCA_018623405.1 Crocinitomicaceae bacterium | reverse complement strand
GGAGAACACGTAATTGGTGAGGAAGTAGAAAGTGCCATGACAGAAGCCCAAGAGCTTTTTGGCTGCCGAGTTAAAGAGTTTCATGTTGCACCTCAGGTAAATCCTGAAAATGGACTTCCTTATCATGAATGGTTTGTAGAATTTGAAGAAAAGCCTGCCAATTTAGATGCCTTTTCAATAAAGTTAGATCAGCTTATGCAGGTAAGAAACATATACTACAAAGACCTGTTAGATGGAAACATTTTGCGCCCTGTTGTAGTAAGATGTATTCAAAAAAATGGCTTTACTGAGTTTATGAAAAGTAGAGGCAAGTTAGGAGGTCAAAATAAAATACCACGATTAGCTAACGACAGAAGCTTTGCCGACCTTTTAGAAGAATTCAAGATTTAACCCCAAACATAAATCCCCATACCTCAAACCTATTACCTACTTTTGCACGCTTATTTAAAGGTTTGACTGAAGAAAAACAAAAAAAAGGGATAGCCATTTTAGGTTCTACAGGATCTATCGGCACCCAAGCCCTTGAAGTGATTGAAGAACAATCAGAACACTTTAGCGTAGAATTATTAACCGCAAATTCTAATTGCGACCTCCTCATTAAACAAGCTAAAAAGTTCAAACCCAATACAGTAGTTATTACTGATGATACTAAGTACAACTTAGTGAACGATGCCCTTTGGGCAGATGACATTAAGGTATTCGCCGGCGAGAATGCCTTGGCGCAATGTGTTGAAATGGATGGCATAGACATAGTGTTAACTGCTTTAGTTGGTTATGCAGGTTTAAAGCCTACGCTAGCTGCCATAAATGCAGGTAAACACATCGCACTTTCAAACAAAGAAACACTAGTTGTTGCAGGAGATTTAGTAACCCAATTGGCAAAAGAAAAAGGGATAAATATTTACCCTGTTGATTCTGAGCACTCTGCCATTTTTCAATGTATGGTAGGTGATTTCCAAAATCCAATTGAAAAAATTTACCTTACCGCTTCGGGTGGTCCTTTTAGGGGAAAAACAAAAGCCGATTTAGCAAACGTAACAAAAGCGCAGGCCCTTAAACATCCTAATTGGGAAATGGGTGCTAAAATCACCATTGATTCTGCTTCGCTTATGAACAAAGGCTTAGAGGTAATTGAGGCAAAGTGGTTATTTGGTTTAAAACCTGAACAAATAGATGTAATTGTTCATCCACAATCTATCATACACTCTATTGTGCAGTTTGAAGATGGCAGCATGAAGGCTCAAATGGGTTTACCAGATATGAAATTACCTATTCAGTACGCCTTGGCTTATCCTAAAAGATTGAAATCTAACTTCACAAGATTTAACTTTTTAGATTACCCACAACTCACTTTTGAGCAGCCCGATTTAAAAACTTTTAGAAATTTGCAATTGGCGTTTGATGCCCTTCATAAAAAAGGGAACGCTGCCTGCATTTTAAATGCCGCAAATGAGGTTGTAGTTGATGCATTTTTGAAAGAAAAAATAGCTTTTCTTGAAATGCCTGAGGTTATTGAACGTTGTATGGATGAAATTACCTTTACAGCTAAACCCTCTTTAGAGGATTATGTTAATACAGATAAAGAAACTAGAATACTAGCACAGGAACTTATTTAATATGGATGAATTTTTGATCAAGGCAGTTCAATTAATCGCGAGCCTATCAATCTTAGTAATACTTCACGAATTAGGTCATTTTATTCCGGCCAAACTTTTTAAAACCCGCGTAGAAAAATTCTATTTATTCTTCAATCCTTGGTTCTCTTTATTTAAGGTTAAAAGAGGAGAAACAGAATACGGAATAGGCTGGTTACCATTAGGTGGTTACGTAAAAATATCCGGAATGATTGATGAATCAATGGATAAAGAGCAAATGAAACAACCACCTCAACCATGGGAGTTTAGGTCTAAGCCCACTTGGCAAAGGCTAATAATAATGATTGGTGGAGTTACCGTAAACGTGCTCTTAGCAATGGCCATTTATGCCATGACATTGTTTGTATGGGGAGAAAAATACTTACCCACCGAAAACTTAACAGATGGTGTTTGGTGCGCAGACTCGTTAGCCCTTGAAGTTGGCCTTCAAAATGGAGATAAAATTTTAGCTATAGATGGTGAAAAGGTGGAAAAGTTCAACGACTTAATGCCAAAAATGCTTTCAGGGGAAACCATTGAAATAGAAAGAAACGGCCAAAGCCAATTTATTGAGATGCCTGCTGATTTCATTGAAAATTTAATTGACAAAAAAGCAGGTTTAATATTTTATCCAAGAATACCAGCAATGGTGGCACAGGTTGTTGAAGATGGTGCAAATGTGGACAAAATTCAAGTGAAAGATAAAATTGTAGGGATTAATAATACTCCAATAAAATACTTTGATGAGTTAAAAACAGCGCTTCAAGATTACAGTGAAGAGCCTGTGACCATTAACATTGAAAGAGAAGGTGAAACACTACAACAAGAAGTATACATTTCTGCAGACCATACCATAGGGTTTGCGCCTGCGCTATACACTCACACGGAGCTAGAAAGAGCAGGAATTTATGAATACGCAAACCTAAAATATGGGCTAATTGAAAGCGTGCCTGCAGGCATCAATAAAGCAATGGATAAACTTGGCTTTTATGTAGATCAATTTAAATTGATTTTAAACCCTGAAACAGGAGCTTATAAAGGCCTTGGTGGTTTTGCTTCTATCGGGAATTTATTTCCGGCACAATGGAGCTGGCAAGCCTTTTGGGAAATAACCGCTTTCCTTTCTATCATTTTAGCCTTTATGAACATTTTACCTATTCCTGCACTTGATGGCGGACACGTAATGTTCTTGTTATACGAAATGGTATCCGGCAGAAAGCCAAGTGAGAAATTCTTAGAATATGCTCAACTTACCGGCTTTGTTATTCTTATTTCGTTGTTGCTTTATGCCAACGGAATGGATGTTTTTAGAAGTCTAAACTAAGTTTGGTGAACTGTTTGTTAGGTTCGATGCATTCCTCAAATTTGTATCGATGAAGCAGTGCTACTTTTTTATTGTCTTATTCTTTTTTGCTCAATTTTCTTTTGGACAAGAAATTCACGCTAAAAACGGTTGGTATCTAGCACCTTATGATACCATCAGGGTATTGGTTGTTTTTATTGAGGTAGATTATGATGAAAACCCAAAACTAGAAACTTATCAAGCATGGGGTAAAGGCAAACTACCTGAAAGTGCTCCACAAATGTTTGATGCGTTTGCCTCTAATAATCCTCAAGGTAAAATAACAAGGTTTTTCCATGAGTCTTCCTTTGGTAATTATCATGTACTAGGCGATTACCTCCCAAATATCATCACAGTAAAAAAAAGCGAAGCCAATGGCAGGCTAACAAAATACACCTTACAAAAAGTAGCTAGTGAATACCTAACTGAGCATTTAGATTTTACAACCAAAAACGGATTATCATACAACGATTTTGATTTTTGGGATAAAAACCAAACACAAGGTGGTATTAAAGAAAATAAGCCCAATGGACAAATAGACCACTTAATGTTAATCATTAGAAATTTTCATGGTTTAGACCTAAGCAGAGGCTATGCAAGTCCGAATTCTTTTGGAAAAATTGGAAATAAAAATACCGATACCTACTCCGTTTTTGCCGGTCCCGATTTTCAAATCATGCGCCATGAATATGCTCACTTGCTATTTGGAGGAAATAATTTTCATTGCGGAGGCGGACAACACAATGGCGGAGGCGAAAATTACTTTATTCCACTTCAAGGAGGTTGGAGCACCATGGGTAACTACAACAGCATGTTTATGACCTGCAACGCTTGGGATAGAGATAGGTTTGATTGGCGGTTGCCGGGAAAAAGTTACAACATTTCAGCGCTTTCATCCTTCACCAAAATGGAGGTTAACACCGATTTAGATGGAAGCCCAAGAGAGGAAATTCTAAAATTAACACTTCGAGATTTCGTACAAACCGGAGATGCAGTAAGAATAAAACTACCTTT
>JAAZVO010000251.1 GCA_018623405.1 Crocinitomicaceae bacterium | reverse complement strand
ATTACCCTTTTAGTTATTCTAATTGTAGCAAGGGTTTCTGTTTATCTTATAGGTAAAGTTATCTCTCGAGCAAGGGTAAACAACGAGGTTATAGACAAAGGAAAGGCTTATACCATAACCCAATTGATAAAGTACTTTGCTTACACCATTGCGGTAATTTTTGCAATAGAGAGCTTAGGAATAAATGTTTCAATATTAATTGCCTCTTCAGCTGCATTATTTGTAGGTATAGGTCTTGGACTACAAAATATATTTAATGATATCGTTTCAGGCATTTTCCTATTATTTGAGCAGTCAGTCGCCGTTGGAGATGTTGTGGAAATAGATAGTTTGGTTGGTCAAGTAAAGGAGATTAATATCCGTACTAGCCGAATTAAAACAAGAGATGGTATAATGATTATTGTGCCCAACCACTATTTAATAGGCAACAAGGTAATTAACTGGAGCACTGAAAACAAACGCACTCGATTTATTATTTCTGTCGGAGTGGCTTATGGTTCTGATACGCGATTGGTAGAAAAGCTTTTAATTGAGTGCGCCAAAAATCATAAAGAAGTAGATAATGAGCCTGCCCCATTTGTAAGGTTTACCGATTTTGGTGATTCAGCTCTTATTTTCGAGTTGCTTTTTTGGACAGAAGAGTCGTGGCGGGTTGAAGTTACCAAAAGTGATATAAGATTTGCCATAGATGAAGCCTTTAGAAAAAATGGAGTAACCATACCATTTCCTCAAAGAGATTTACACCTAAAAACAAAGGAGTTTAATTAAATCAGTGCTCCAAGCACTATTTTAGAATGTTCCATCTTCTTTTATTGTACAATTGAAGAAGGGTAAATATTAGGCTTTAATCTCAACATTTTCATTTTCTTCGCGAGCCAAAAACCAACTTTTGAGAATACGATTTTTGCTTTTTTTCCTATTTGGCTTTTGCAGCCAATACCAATTTGCTCAAGATACTACACTAACCATAAAAGAAGTTGAAATTAAAGGCAATCGAATAGATATGCAGTTTTCAAAAACCAATAGAAGTGCATCGTTACTAAATGCCAAAGAGATTAAGCAACTCCCGGTATATTCCCCACAAGAAGCACTCAGCTATATTTCTGGAGTAGATATTAGAAGCCGAGGGGTTTTTGGGGTTCAAAGCGATATCGGAATTCGCGGCGGAAGCTTTGAGCAAACACAGGTGCTTTTAAACGGCCTCAAACTTAGCGACCCCCAAACAGGCCACCACATGCTAAACTTACCTATACCGCTTTCAATGATTAAACGGATGGAAGTGCTGAAAGGTCCGGGGGCTGTAAAATATGGTCAAAATGCCTTTTCAGGAGCTGTAAACCTAGTGGTAGAACCTTTGGAAAAAGATTTGCTTTCCTTTTCTGCAATGTATGGAGAATACAATACCTACTCATTAGCAACAGGGGTAAACCTTTCTTCACAAAACTTCAATCATCTTGTTGGAGTTTCTTACCAAAGTTCTGATGGTTACCGACCCAATGCAGACTTTGAGAACTCCCAATTATTTTACATGGGCCAACTTAATAAAGGGCTTCATCAATTAGAGATAATGGGTGGAGGAACATGGCGAAAATTTGGTGCAGGCAGTTTTTATGTTCCGGATTCTGAGGAATACGAAGAAATAAACACCTTGTTTACAGGCATTAAATACACCCTTCAAAAAGGCAATTGGAAATTTATGCCCCAAGCTTATTATCGTTACAACGATGATCATTATATGTTCATCAGGTCTGCGCCTACTGTTTTTCAAAATTTTCATTTTTCAAACGTTTTTGGTGTTGAGGCACACGCTAGTTACACCTCTAACATTGGCACAACAGGTGTAGGTTTTGAATACCGAAATGAAAACCTCAACAGCACCAATTTAGGTAAACGCAACCGCAACATTTCCGGCCTTTTTATTGAGCAAAGGGTTTACCTTGATAAATTGAATTTTACTCCCGGTATTTACCTCAACAACTACTCAGATTTTGGCATGTTTGCTTTTCCTGCTTTAGATGCGGGTTACGAAATAAATAGTAATTGGAATATGTATGGCTCCATTGGCAAAAGCTTTAGGGTGCCTTCTTACACAGATTTGTATTATGCGGGGCCAAACAATATAGGAAATCCAAACCTACTACCTGAGCAGGCTTGGACTTATGAAGGTGGGTTAAAGCTCAATCACAAATTGTTAAATACGCAGGTTGGCATTTTTAATCGAAATGCCTCTGAATTAATTGATTGGATAAAAGAAACACCTATAGCTCCATGGCAACCTCAAAACTTTTTTGAAGTAAATTTATTAGGATTAGAGGCATCATTATCTAAAAAGAATTTTCAAATTGGAAAAGTAACCTTCCCACTATTTAGTATAGATTATACCTACATTAAAGCAGAGCTTTTTAAAACAAACGCAGCTGCCTCGCGCTATGCGTTGAGCAATTTAAGGCACCAAATTATTGGAAGGTTGGTACACCCTATTTTTAAAGGTTTGTACCATAGTATCTCATACCGTTACCTAGAAAGGATTTCATTACCATCTTATCATTTATTAGATAATAGGCTCTATTGGCAAGAAAAAGACTTTCAAATATTTATTGATGTTTCTAACATAACCAATACAATATACACTGAAGCAGGTTTTGTACCCATGCCGGGAAGGTGGATAAAAATTGGGTTTAATTGGGATATCGAGATGGGCTCTTAGGTTTAGTTTTTCTCTTTTTTGCCCTGTTTTCTTAAGATTACTGCTTTCAACAAGTAGTGAAGAAACAGTCAACCCTTCCTAGCTGTTTGATTTTCTGCATGATAGTCCAAAATAATTTTTTTGGCACAGCGTTTGAAATTTATCAGCAAAACACTACACCATGAAAAGTAAAAAAATCTTATTCGCTTTAGCTGCTTTGGGGTTAATGTCTTTTGGTGACCCATACAAGCACGTAGGAAGTAAAGAAAATGTAGAGCACTTAGGTAATTATCACCACCGTGCAGACTTCCAACCATTTAAACCGGGAGAAAAACTAAACTTCAGAATTCATTACGGTTTTGTAAATGCCGGTACTGCCTCAATGGAAGTTCTAAAATACGATAGAAAAATAAACGGCAAGGAGGTTTACCACTTACAAGGCATTGGAAAAACCGAAGGTACTTTTGACTGGTTTTTTAAAGTACGCGACTACTACGATAGTTATGTTGATGCCAAAACTGTAAACCCTTATATTTTTGTTAGAAGGGTAAATGAAGGAGGTTACATCATAAACCGAGACTATAAATTTTACCATGAAGATAAATTGATTGACGATGGTAAAAACCAAGAAAAGGTTTTGGTACCTGAAAACGTTCAAGATATTTTAAGTGCCTTTTACTATGCCCGCACCATGGACTTTAGTAAGGTAAAAGTTGGAGAAGTTGTTCAGCTTTACGCTTACATGGATTATGAGGTTTGGCCTTTGAAAGTAAGGTATAAGGGTATCGAAAAAATAAAAATAAACGAAGGAACTTTTGAGTGTATGCGATTTGTTCCAATTGTACAGCAAGGCCGTGTATTTAAAGATGAAGAAGACATGAGCGTGTACATTTCTAATGATAAAACCCGCATTCCTGTATTAGCGAAAGCGGACGTTTTGGTAGGCTCTGTCAAAATGGAACTTACAAGCTGGGAAGGGTTGGCTCACCCCTTAGCTAAGCTTGATTAAGCATGGTGTTTTTTTGGTGCATGTGAGCTAAAAACCCCTCGAAGTTTCGAGGGGTTTTTTTATTATTTGACTAAACCTCAGATAGTTTAATATCTCTTATCATTAACTGCAATGAGCGGTTACCATTCCAAACGTTTTCTTCTACCGAAAACGCAATATCTATTTGTTTTCCTGCTTTTATTGGTGCTAACCATTCGCCCATCCTAAAGGCAATTCCCGATATGGTAAAATTGGGATTCTCAATACTGCTTAAATGTACTTTTAAGTGAGACTCATCAGCCCCTACACATTTGGTAAAGCCTGCAT
>JAAZVO010000250.1 GCA_018623405.1 Crocinitomicaceae bacterium | reverse complement strand
GAGAATCCCTTTAACAGGTCTTACGACTCTAGGCCTAGTTTAAAAACTGGAAATACAACACCTGTATCGCCAAGGCTACCATCAAAAACCAAGGCCGTAAATGCAAGAAATAGCTACATCAACCGAGCTTATTAATTACCAATTCGACCTAAATAAAAAACCCTCTAATTTGGAGGTTTTTTTA
The DNA here is from genome assembly GCA_018623405.1 of Crocinitomicaceae bacterium. Classification (GTDB taxonomy): domain Bacteria; phylum Bacteroidota; class Bacteroidia; order Flavobacteriales_G; family Salibacteraceae; genus JAAZVO01. The sequence goes on along the minus strand of JAAZVO010000250.1, from coordinate 3,849 downwards.
TTTTGGACTAATAATTTTCGCAACAGTCCCTTTAGGTTTTCCTTGGTTATACAGAATTTTAAATCCTAGGTTTTTGGCAATTTCCTGTACCAATCTCATACCTAAGCCATTTCCTTTTTCTTTACCTGTACCCTCTTTAGATGACTAAAAGCTTGCTCCCGAGTTTAATTTTTCAAGCACTTCATCACTCATCCCAACACCTTCATCAGTTACAATAATTTCATAGGCATTGCTAGCTTCTTCGGTATTTACATTTATTGTTGCCTTTTCTGGTGAGTATTTTATGGCGTTGGTAAGTAAGTTTCTTAAGGCAACTTCAACAAAAAACTTTGGAGCTCTGAACTTACCTCGCAAAATATCAAATTCAATTTTAATGCTTTTTTCTGCTGCCAATTCTTCTACGTTAGCTATAGTATCAGCTACTGTAAGTTTTATTTCATCTAAAGTTTCTTTTGTTACCCCTTCTACATCAATACTTTTAGCATAGGCAACTAAATTCCCTAATATTTCTAAACTTCCTGATAACTTTCCACTTAATTGATTGTCAATTAGTTTTCGTTCATCAGCATTTAATTCACCTAACGCAGATAAATCTAACACAGACTTTAAGCTTTTTAATGGCCCAATAAGATCGTGACCAATAATTGAAATCAACTTATTCTTCAAGAAAAGAGCCTTTTTTAAGGCATTTTTTTGTCTGTTTATTTCCGTATTTAGGTCTTGTTGCTTTTTAAGTATTTCTTTGGTTTTTGCATGTTGTTGATACTTTAAAAACAAAATAAAACTCAACAAAATCAGTATAAGCATTACTCCAATAAGAATGGTGTTTCGTCTTCCGTTTAGTTTTTTTGAAATTCAAGTTTGGTATTCTGAAGTTCTGATTCGGCTGTTATTTTTATTTCTTCAACTGAATTTACAGCAGATATTAATTTGTTCAAATTATTTTTTTCAGGAAGCCTTTGCTCTAGTTGATTAAGCTTTCTGTAGTACTCATAAACCTTTTTGTAATCTTTCTTTTCGTAGTTAAGTGTCATTAAATTCGAGTAAGCTTGTATTTGGTAAACTGGCACTTGCATAGAGTCTGCTAAATGCTCTTCCCTCAAAAAATACTGCTCGGCAAGTTCGTTCTCATCATTATTTCTAGCACATAAACCAAGATTATATAGGCATAAGGCCAAATTCAATTTATCGTTGTTCTCATTAAAATGAGACTCGCTAATATGTAAGTACTTTAAAGCCGTATCTAAATCAAAAAACCTATAAATAGCTCCATACAATAAAAAATTATCTTTTTGTTGGCTTTGATGATATAACTGTTTCTTCCTTTTAAAGGCTTTTTCTATATACTTCTTAGAGCTGTCTTTTTCATTTATCTCGTAATATACTGCAGACCTTTTCTCATACAACTCATTTAAACTAAAGCTAGAATTCTTGAAAATTTCTTCAGTTTCTTTAAGATATTTTAAAGCATACTGAAAATTAGAGGCAGCCCTGTTGATGTCTGCAATTTTTAACCTCGCTTTTAGCAAATTCGCAGAGTCTCCATTCTCTTCAAACCTGCTTGATAATTTGATTAATAGGTTATAAGATTCATCGTAAACACCCTTATTATAAAGCGAATCAGATTCCTCAAATAAGTCTTGCCCGTATGATGGAAAAACACAGCCTACTAACAATAAAGCCGCTAAACAAAGTTGAAAAACCTTAGGCATTTAATTCCAAAAAGACTTTAGGTGAATATGAAGGTTTAAATTTAAAAATAATGTTTCTCAAAGTTTAGGTTTATCAAAAAATTGAGCTTGAAAAGCTAACATTTGTCATTTTTTTTCTCCAATTTTTTTTTTGAATTTGTAGATGTGAAATGAAAATCACCTGATTTATGAGTGAAAAATTAAAAGCTTTAACCGATAAAATATATGAAGAAGGCATTGAAAAAGCCAAGGCAGATTCTTCAAAGATTTTAACTGATGCTAAAAAAGAAGCAGATCAAATAATTAACGACGCAATAAACAAAAGGGATCAAATGCTAAAGGAGGCTGAAAGTGAAATAGAAAGCTTGAGAAAAAAAGTAGCCTCAGAAATAAAAATGGCATCTCAGAAAAGCATTAATCAATTCAAACAACAACTTAGCCACATTATAACAGAAAAGGTAATTTCAGAGCCAATTACCGAAATTTTTTCAAACCCTGAGTTTTGTGCTAATGCCATATATACTTGTTTGGTTTCATTACAAAAAAATACAGATGGTGCTTGGATTATTGAAATTCCAGAGAAAGACAAAAAAGCAATTGAGCAAGCTTTGGCAAATAACAAGGCACAAGTACTTTCAAATGATGTAATAATAAAACCAAATAGTCAATTAAAAAGTGGGTTTGAGGTAAAGCCTGAAAACGGCAACTTCATTTTAAAATTTGATGAAGAAATGTTCGCAGAGTATTTCGGAACTTTCTTAAAGGTAGAAACCAAAAATATGATTGATTAATGCACTATTTTGGTTTAATAAGTGGATTACCGGTATTAAAACCATTGCAATCTCCCCCATTGAGTTTTGTGGAGGCTAAGGAACTTATTTTTCAATATCTTACCGATAATGATAAGGAGGTAATACATCATTTTTTCTACCAAATAGACCTAATTAATTTTAACAGCTTAGCTCAAGATAAACCACTGTGGATAGAAGGCGGCAACCTAGATAAGGAGGGGCTTGAAGCGTGGTTTAAAACAGGCAAGATTGAAGACACCCTATTTGGCACAGAAAAACAAAATGTTGAACTTACAGAAACCCCTCCAATTGATAGGCTGCAAGTTTATTGGGAGTTATTTTACAAAACTTTGTTTTCAATTACTGGCAGTTCATTTTCAGAATTAATCATATTCGAAATTTCATTAAAAAACTTTTTTAAAGGTCACTTAGAACGCATCATAAAATCAGAGCCCAGCATTCATTTTATTGAAGGTGGCAGTTTTGACAGGTTTGCATACAACAAACTTCAAATAGGAGATATACAGGCAGAACACCCATTTTTAGCCAGTGTACTTGGTGCCTTTGACATGAAAGACCCGTTTGATAGAGAACTAAAAATTTTAGAACAAAAGTGGAAGTTTTATGACCATAACACCTTTTTTGAGCCCTTTAGCCTAAACGCTCTTTTCTGCTGGCTCTTAAAATTACTCGATTTGCATAAGTGGCAGTTAAATAATGCTGAAAAGGGAGCCATGCTAATCAATGAAATAGAGTCTGAACTTCTACAAAAAACCCAATCCAAGTTTATATGAAAACAATAGGAAAAGTACAGGGAATTATTTCGAACCTATTAATGGTAAATGTTGAAGACCCCGTAGCTCAAAATGAAATTTGCTATGTAACCTTGGGCGATACCAACCTTATGGGCGAGGTAATTAAAATAAACGGGAAAACTGCATTTGTTCAAGTTTTTGATAGTACAAGAGGGTTAAAAGTTGGAGCTAAAGTTGAGTTCTCAGGAAGTCTTTTAGAGGTTGAGTTAGGTCCGGGTATCTTATCAAAAAACTACGATGGCTTACAAAACGACCTTGATAGCTTAGAGGGAATCTTTTTAGAACGCGGTGCCAAATCTGCACCTATAAATATCGAAGCAAAATGGGAGTTTACTCCTTTGGCCAATGTTGGCGATGAAGTAACAGCAGGTAGTTGGTTAGGTGAAGTACCCGAAAACAACATTCACCATAAAATAATGGTTCCATTTAATATTGAAGGAGCTTTCACGCTTTCTTGGATTGCGGAAAAGGGAACTTATAAGGTTAAGGATACCATCGCTAAAATTAAACCTGAAAAAGGTGATGAAATAGCGATTTCTATGAGCCAAAAAT
>JAAZVO010000249.1 GCA_018623405.1 Crocinitomicaceae bacterium | reverse complement strand
TTTTGAGCCTGAACATTTAAGGAGAAAAGGAAAAAAATAAAAAAAGCTAATTTTGAAATAAGTGTAAGGGTTTTGGAAAAGTTCATATTAGTTGGATTTATATACAATTTTAAAGGTTTCTTAACAAATGTCAAATACCCAATTTTAGGGAGATAGGCGCAAAAAATCACAAAAATGGATCTTCAAAAAATTTTATTCCTTGATATTGAGACAGTTCCTCAGGTAAAAAATTATGAAAAAATTCCGGAACGATTAAAGAGTCTATGGAATCATAAGGCTGGTTTTTTGGCAAAAAACGAAGAAGATACTCCTGAAAGTTTGTACGAAAGAGCAGGTATTTATGCAGAATTTGGGAAAATTATTTGTATAAGCGTTGGATTTTTGCATCATCAAGATAATAAGCACCATCTGAGGCTAAAATCATATTATGGAGACGATGAGGCGAAGATTTTAAGAGATTTCAAAAAGCTATTGGAGAACCACTTTAATACGAATCAACATCTGCTTTGTGGTCACAATGCAAAGGAGTTCGATTTTCCGTACCTATGCAGAAGAATGTTGGTACACGGTATTCAAATTCCAAATATTCTAGACCTTTCAGGTAAAAAACCATGGGAAGTTCAACATTTAGATACTATGCATATGTGGCGCTTTGGAGATTTTAAATCTTTTACATCGTTAGATTTATTAGCAGCTGTTTTTGATGTGCCCTCTCCAAAGTCTGATATTTCTGGAGCGGATGTAGGAAGAGTTTATTGGGAGGAAAATGACTTAGAACGCATTGTTGAATATTGCCAAAATGATGTGGTATGCTTAGTTCAGATTTTTAGAAAACTAATGGGGATGGAGCTTATTGAAGATAAGTACATCTCTTTAGTTTAGGGCTTTATAAACTCTTAATTCATCAACCCAAATATTCCTTTTTTTGGCTGTATATTTTTGAAAGTTTAAAAGCAGTTTATGCCCTTTTTTAACCGTAACAGGATAACTTATGGTGCTCCAATTACCTGAAGTTTTGAGGTAAGCAAAAACGGGGTTGCTTTTATAAACCTCAACTTCTCCATTAGAGCTTATTTGCTCTTCAATGATAGCTACTGTGGGATTTACATCTTTATTCATAAAGTATTTAAACTCAACAACTAACTGTTCATCATCGGTATCGGCAGGGTGCTCGTAAATTTTGGTGAAATGTTTCATGTTTGCCTGCAGTGCACCGTTTCCAGAATATGTTTTATTACTCGAAAAGGTTTCAAAATCTTCTGAAAAAATTAATTCTCCTTTTGCTTCCGGTTTATAATCTTTAATTTCATTTAAGATTGTTGCTCCTGATATTGAAAGTTCTGTGTACTCATCAAAAGAGTGCATTAGCTCTGCTTTTTCTATTAGCTGTTTAAGCAACCCAATGGGTTCATAACCATTATCTTTTATGATTAAATAGTTTTTATTCTTTTCAATAAAAAAGGGGGTTTCATCACTATTGTAAACCAACTTTAAAACTTCTAAGGTTTGGGTGAGAGATGTTCTGCTCATTTGAACCCCAATAATGGGTAGACCTTTTGCTAATGAAGCATTGAAAGCAAATTTTAAAATTGCTGAACCTTCTTCATTTACCCAAATATTTTCTGAGCCGGTATGGAAAAAAGGGACAGGAATGATGGCTTCAAACTCATTACTTGATTCTGTATTTATAGCCTCAGTTAAAAACTTCGAATCATTTTTTTGATAAACCACTTTTGTTTGATGAGCATAAATTTCTGCCCCATATACTAAGCAAATTACACTGATGCTAATTGTTTTAAAGATTTGGTTTTTAAATCTCAAAAACCTGTCAAACCACACAAAAAATAAAAATGAGCCTACAAAAAAGAAAACCCAAGCAAATCTTCCAACTCCCCTAAACTGTTTTAATGGACCTGTATATTCAACGAGCCATTCCAAATTCCAAATAAAAGGAGCGCCAAAAGAGAATAATAAAAGCAAAATGCTTGCAATTCCTATTGCGCCAAACTCAGTAAAAAGTTTTGATTTAAAGCGCATAATAATTAAGGCAACTGAAACCCCAATAGAAAAAACTGAAACAGGCAAACCAACATAGGCCAATCCTTCCCACGAGTGTGGTTCAATTTCAAAAACTGATTGAAATAAATGAACATAATTTTTTCCGATGGGTAAAAATACACTTTGCCAATGAGAGCAGTATTCAAGAAAACCGTAAGGGTTATTAGGCCTGTCTGTAACATTATCGGTAAAAAAGAACCAAGTTTGAAGTAACACAAATGGCATTAAAACCTCTAGGGCAATTTGTATCGCTACCTTTTTAAAGTACATTAATTGGCCCCCAATAAACTCAATTAGCCTAATTGCCAAAAACAAGAAAGCACCTAATGCAAAATAGTACATATGAATACCTGCAAGCAGCCATATTGCAAGCCCTATCCATATACTGTGTTTTGGTAGCCACGAAGATTTACTTCTTAAATAAAGCCAAATAAATAGGGGGATAACAAATGAATAACTCAAGGCAAAGTGGCCGCCAAATCGGTAAAGTTGAGGTGTAAGCAGGCAAATAAAAACACTTCCTAAAAGCGAAACAGAATAATTAACATTAACCTTAACAAAGCTAAAAAACAGCAATAACGCTCCAATTGGAATTGAGAGAAACATAAAAAAGTTTAGGATTCCAACAGTGTAGGGTTTAACATCGAAAACAGCAGAAAACAGTTTAATTAGGTTTGAAAGTAAGGGTTGAGCATCTGCGAAAACTATCTGTTCGCCATAGGGGAAATTCATGCCTTGAAAACGGCTTAGCCCATCATCAAAATAAACATGGTATAGTGGGGTGTAGTAGTTTTTGAGGCCATCAACCATATCGCCTAGTAAAAAGCTATTTGGATGAAACATTACTTCGTAATGAAATAATCCTAAAACACAAAATGTGATTAAAAAAGAAAGAAGAGTAAAAAGGTGTTTCCTCAACGGTTTATTTGCCAAAAAATAGGCGTACAAAGTTAACCGATTCACCCAATAGCACTTTGTAATTCATTTTACTAAAAACTACATCGGGCCTTAACTTAACCTCTACCGGAGTAACACTTAAATCGGTGTTTTTTGAGGTAGCCATTTTTACAAATTCAAGATCAAAGAGAAAACGGTTGATTTTGGTATTCAAAAACACTTCTTTTCCTTTAGCATTAAAACCTTTTAAGCCACATTGGGTATCTGTAATTGGAAGCTTTAAAACGGTTTTTAAAACCCATCTTAAAAATTTTGAGATTACCCTTCTAGCAAAAGGAACTGTTTGGTAATAATCACTTTTTCTATTGCCAAGGGCTACGTCTGCGCCGGTTATTAAGGTTTTGTAAATTGCTAAAATAGAGGGAAGTGTGTATGGAAAATCAATATCGGTAAAAATTTGAAGCTTACTTTTTGCCAATGCTACTCCTTTACGTAAGGCACTGCCTTTACCTTGGTTGGTAATTTGTGTTACAATTTCTAGGTTAGCACAATTGTTAGTTAAAAAACTTACTTCTTTTTCACTAAAGTTTTGAGTACTTCCATCATTTACCAAAATTATGTTTATCGTAACATCTTCCAAGTGTTTTCTGAGTTGACTAACCTTTTCAATGAAGTTTTTTTCCCATCCCTTAGGTGGATTGTAACATGGAACAATAAGGTCGAAAGAAGGGAGTTTTTGATCTGTCAAAAGCAGTTTATCTTGGGTTTGCGAAATTGGCAATTATTTAAACAAATTGTATCTCACAATACAGTAAAGGGCTTTTAGGCCATCTTTCCAATTAATTTTTTTGCCTTCAGCATAGGTTCTTCCGTAGTAAGAAATGCCAACCTCATAAATTTTAATTCCTTTAATTTTTGATAATTTGGCGGTTACCTCAGGCTCAAAACCAAAGCGTTTTTCCTTTAGCTTTAATGCTTTTGCATATTCTGTTTTAATTAATTTGTAACATGTTTCCATATCAGTTAGGTTAAGGTTGGTAAACATGTTAGATAAAAATGTAAGAAATTTATTGCCTATTGAG
>JAAZVO010000248.1 GCA_018623405.1 Crocinitomicaceae bacterium | reverse complement strand
TTGGTAATTTATCCTGATTCTTTCAATGGAAAGCACAAAGAAATTTTGTTTTTAAAGGAAACTAGCGAGCTTATTGCAATTTGGGAAGGCGAAAAGTTAACCAAAGAAAAAGCTACTGAACTTTCGGGAATAGAAACTATTTATTGGCTTGAAGACTTAGATAAGATTTTGACTCCCTTAATTTATGAGGCAGAAAATATCTATTTAAATACCAATGAGCACGCAAGGGCCCAAGTTGTTGTTGAAACCAGAGATGAAAGGTTTTTAAGAGATTGCCAAAGAATATTTCCACTGCATAATTACGAGCGGGCAACCAAAGTTATGCATGACCTAAGAGCCGAAAAACAGCCTGAAGAAGTGGAATTGATTTCACATGCTTGCGAGATAACCCGAAAAGGCCTTAATAGGGTACTCGATTTTGTTAAAGATGGTGTTTGGGAATTCGAAATTGAAGCAGAAATTATCCATGAATTCACCCGTAACCGATCAAGAGGGTTTGCTTACACTCCGATTATTGCAACCGGAGCAAATGCCTGTGTGTTGCATTACATTGATAACAATTCGCAATGTAAAGATGGTGAGGTTATTTTGATGGACTTTGGAGCCGAATACGCCAACTATGCATCTGACTTAACAAGATGTGTTCCCGTAAGTGGAAGATTTACAAAAAGACAAAAAGACATTTATAATGCAGTGTTAAGGGTGCATAACGCCTGTTTAGAAATATTGAACCCCGGTGTTTTATTAACTGAATACCATAAAGAGGTTGGTGAACTAATGACCAAAGAGTTATTAGATTTAAAAATGATTGACAAAACAGATGTAAAAAATCAAAACCCCGATTGGCCAGCCTATAAAAAGTACTTTATGCATGGCACCTCTCATTATATGGGATTAGATGTGCATGATGTTGGCTCTTGGACTAAACCAGTGCAAGAAAATACGGTGTTTACTATTGAGCCGGGAATTTATATTAGAGAAGAAGGATTAGGCATTAGGTTAGAGAATGATTACCTTATTTCATCAAAAGGAAATAAAAACTTAATGGAAAATATACCTATCGAGGTGGAGGAGATAGAAGATGCAATGAATTAATTCCATATTCTTGCAGCCCTTATTGAATAGGCAAAGTGTAAAAAATACACTTTTCAATTTGGAGAAAAGAAAAATAATTGTAATTTCACAAAGCCCCAACGCGATTAATCCGTTAAACCTGTTTTTATAGAATAAACCCGTAGCCCATGAGACAGCTTAAAATCTCAAAACAATTAACCAACCGCGATAGTAAATCTATTGACAAATACCTTAGCGATGTATCGAAAGAGGGAATGATCTCTGCCGAAGAAGAAGTGCAACTTGCAAAACGTATTCGAGAAGGAGACCATATAGCCTTAAACAAATTAGTAAATGCCAATTTACGGTTTGTTATTTCTGTTGCCAAACAATACCAAGGACATGGCTTAAACTTAGAAGACTTAATTGCCGAAGGAAACATTGGTTTAATTACCGCTGCAAAGCGTTTTGATGAAACCAAAGGATTTAAATTTATTTCTTATGCCGTTTGGTGGATTCGCCAAAGCATTATGCAGGCCATAGCAGAAAACTCACGAGTGGTTAGGCTTCCATTAAATAAAGTATCTGCTATTCAAAAAATATCTTCGGCTTACGCCAAGCTAGAACAAGAATTTGAAAGAGCTCCATCTAACGAAGAGATTTCTAAATTGCTTGAAACCAATGCCGAAAGCGTTGGTGATTTGTTTACCTATTCTCAAAAACAAGTTTCGGTAGATGCACCATTAATTGATGGTGAAGAAAACAGCTTGTTAAATGTGCTTTCAAACGGAAACTCAAAAAATCCTGCTGAGCAAATGATTAAGGAGTCTTTATGTAAAGACATTGAACGCGTTTTAGTTTCACTCAAGAAAAGAGAAGCTGATGTAATTAGGTTGTCTTTTGGGCTAAATGGTCAACCACCAATGACATTAGAAGAAATTGCCCACAGTTTAGGCTTAACAAGAGAAAGAATAAGACAAATAAGAGAAAAAGGTTTGAGAGGTTTGAGGAAAAGGTCGAATTCAAACTTTTTGAAACACTATTTATAAAATTACAGAAGGGCGGAAAATTTTCCGCCTTTTTTATTTCTTAACTATCCAAGCTCCTGCATTTTCTTTTGCTTTTACAGCCCCTAATGCGTCTAATGCATCTTGCTTGTTGGTGTAAGCATCAATTCTTACCCTGTGTAAACCATTCCAAATATCAATAAGCCCTGAATTTTTGTAGCCCTTTTTCCGAAGCTTATCAATGAATTTTGTGGCATTTTCAGATTCTTTAAAGCAACCCACCACAATCTGATACATTCCTGAAGATATATTTTTTGGCAGCGTAAGTGCAACTTTAGTTGAATCTGGCTTGGCAAATTCTTCCGACTTTAGATCAACAATTTTGGTTTTTGCTGTTTTTGATTCATTTTCAAAAAACAACGAGAATGGAATATATCTTTTTTCTTTAGGTACAGAGAGGGCTTCAAAATCTAAAGAAGTAACAGGGTATGGTTTTGCTAAACGAGGTTTATAAATCTCACAAACTTTACTTGAAAAAGGGTTTAACTCTGAATAATGAAAATTACCACCCTTAAAAAGGTTTGTTTGAAAGCCTAAATACCAACTGTAAATTAATAAAAGTGCAATTGCGGCGGCTGTTGTAATTAATTTATAGTTTATAGTACGTTGAGGTTTGCTTTGAGATGCTATTGAGATAACCTTTGCAGCAGGTTTTTCTGCCGGGGTTTGCTTTTCTTTTTTAAGAGGAAATGCAATAACTTCTTGAAGTCCAAATGCGTCTTTCAATAAATTGTGATGCGAATATTGCTCAAACCTAGTTTTACCTAAGCTATCGTTAAAAAGCCTTCCTACTTTAGGAAAATCAATTAATTCTTGCTGTGCTAAAAGTTCATTAATGTTTTTCGCCCACCTTAGCACATTTTGTTCTGCCTTTTCGTACTTAATATTGTTTTTGGTGGCAACATAATCAATCAACAAACCATCATTTTGGTTTAATGATTTGTTGAAGGTAATTTTTTTGGAAGGCGGATAAATTTTATGATTTAGATTATTGATTTGGGCAGAATGGTAATTACCTACAAAAGCTCCAACTTTTGGAATAATCACACAGTTGTGCTCCAACAATAGATTATATATAAAATCATTAATCTGCATCAACAAGCGAAAATAACTGAAGCGAGTTTATTCTCCTAACATTTTAAGGTAATCTTCGGCAGCTTTTAAGTCTTCAGGAGTATCTATACCAAGGCTAACCTCTGACGAAAAAGCTGTATATATTTGAAAACCATTCATTAACCACCTTAATTGCTCTAGGCTTTCGGCTTCCTCAAAAGGGTGAGGTTTTAATTGGTTAATCTTAGAAATTACCTCTGTTTTAAAACCATAAATTCCAATATGCTTTTTGTAATTGCTAATTTCAAAGCCTTTCTGTGGATTTGGAATTACACTTCTTGAAAAAAGCAAGGCTTTACCATTTTCATCGCAAACCAATTTAACTTTATGGGGAGATTTTACATCTTCTTCGCTTTTAAAATGAGTAAATAATGTTGCAATTTGAGTTTCTTTATGCTCAAGTAGTGCTATTGTTTTGTTGATTTGTGATGGAGCAATAAACGGTTCATCACCTTGAATATTTATTAAATAATCCGATGCTTTTTCGAGGTTTTGGTATGCATAAAAACACCTTTCGGTACCTGACTGCAAATGGCTTGGTGTAAGCAAAACTTCATATCCGTTTTTTATAACTACTTCTGCAATTCTATCATCATCGGTAGCTACAACTACATCGTTTAAGTTAGATTTTAAACATTGCTCTATTACCCTTATTATAATTGCTTTGCCTCCAATAAGCTGCAGTGGCTTACCGGGAAACCGGGAAGATTGAAAACGTGCAGGAATGATTCCTATTGATTTTGTTTTTTGGTGTTTCAATTTTTAGTTCATTTGAAGGGCTGAACAAATACAACCGATTGCCAAAAATAAGCTTACT
>JAAZVO010000247.1 GCA_018623405.1 Crocinitomicaceae bacterium | reverse complement strand
GTATTCTGTATCTGATAAGGATAGAGATAAACAGATAACTCGTGGTGAAACAGATATAAAATGGCTGGAAAATAGAAATGGAGAATATGTTGGTGATCTTCCACACATGGGGCTGCCGGCCCATGCATTTACCCCGGCTGGCAATAATCAATTAAATCTTGGAACCAATCCTTCAACCGCAAGTATGACCACGCTTGTTAGCTTAGACTACGATAGAAAAAAAGGCGCTCCACCTAACAACCGAAGTGTATTTATCAACGGAATTGACGTAAAAGTTTTAAGTCAAAACGAAGATGGAAGCATCGACATTCAAGTTAGTTTTAACAATACCAAATTAGCGGAAAATCAACGGTGGTGTGGAGATACCATCAAGATAAACTCTATAAAAAAAGACCAACCCTCATTGGTAGTTACTAGCAAAACTCAGCTAATTTTAGACAGAGGCTTAACTCCCACAAGAATTTCTGAGCCTGAAAAATATTTAAATAGCAACGTGTTTACCTCTCCTACCCAACTTGTGGTAAAAGAAAATGTACAAATGCAACTTGAAAAAAATGCTGATTTAATTCTTTCTAATGGCTCAAAGTTAATTTTAAGAAGTGGGGCCTCGCTTTTATTAGACAAAAAAGCTACCCTAAAGTTAGATAGATCCTCACGTTTGGTAATTGAAAATGGAGCCAAAATAATTGCCCATAAAAAATCCAAAATCAGATTAAAGCCACAGCAAGTAATTGGGGGTTTTAAAGTAGAGGTACTTTAAAGCATCTTTTTATCCAATAAATATTCTGCAATTTGAATGGCATTTGTAGCTGCTCCTTTTCTTAGATTATCCGCTACCACCCACATATTTAAGGTATTTGGCATCGTATTATCTAATCTTAAACGACCAACAAAAACATCATCTTTACCTTCTGCCATAGCCGGCATCGGATAAATATTCATAGCAGGGTTATCTTGCAAAACCACTCTGGGTGCATCATTTAACAACTTCCTTACATCACTCATTAAAAACTCTTTATGGAAAGTAACATTTATGCTTTCGGAATGACCACCCACCACAGGAACTCGAACTGCAGTTGCAGAAACGCCTATCTCATTTTCTTGTAAAATTTTGTGTGTTTCTTTCACCAATTTCATCTCTTCACGGGTGTAATCGTTTTCCATAAAAACATCGCAATGCGGTAAGCAATTCTTATCAATGTTGTAAGGATAAACCATTTCTCCCTTTACTCCTGTGCGCTCGTTTTCCATTTGGGTAACCGCTGCTTTTCCTGTTCCGGTAATACTTTGATAGGTAGAAATAACAATACGTTTTATCCAATAAGACTTATGCAAAGGCGCTAAGGCCATTAGCATTTGTATGGTTGAGCAATTAGGGTTTGCTATTATTTTGTCGGAAGCTGTTAATTCGTGCGCATTTATTTCAGGAACAATTAATTTATGTTCGGGGCTCATGCGCCAAGCAGAGGAATTATCTACCACTGTGCAACCAACCTCAGCAAACTTTGGTGCCCAATTTTTCGAGGTGTCGCCGCCGGCAGAGAAAAGCGCCAAGTTTGGTTTTTTGGCAATTGCATCTTCCATTGAAACTACCTTTACAGGCAAGCCTTGAAACTCAATTGTATTTCCAACGCTTCTTTCAGAAGCAACAGGAATAAATTCGGTAACAGGAAACCCTCTTTCCATCAACAATTTCGTCATAACTCTACCTACCATTCCGGTAGCACCAACCACTGCAACTTTCATCAGTAAATTAATTTTCGCTTAACAGCGGCCAAAAGTACGATTAATTACATTTGGGGTTATGTTGAAAAGGCTTTCTACCGCCCTACTTTTTTTTCTGATTTGGGCAACAACATTTGCTCAGTTTTCTGATGATTTTTCAGACTTAGACTTTACCAACAACCCAACTTGGAGCGGGCAAGACACAAATTTTGTAATTGATACAAACTCGGTACAATTGCGATTGTTGGCTCCTGCAGTAACAGCTAGTTCTTACTTAAGTACTTCTTCTGTTTCCATTTATAATGCAACTTGGCAGTTTAAGGTGTTTTTAAACTTCAACCCTAGTGGTTCTAATTATGCACAAGTTTATTTGGTGGCAGATGCTCCCGATTTATCAAACAACGGCTATTTTGTTAGGATTGGAAATACAACCGATGAGGTAAGCTTGTACCGCCAATCTGGAGGAACGGAAACAGAAATAATTGATGGAACTGATGATTTGGTTGATGTTGCTGCTCCCGAATTATTCATTAAGGTAACTCGTGACAGTGTAGGGAACTGGGAACTTTTTGCAGATACTTCATTATCAGGAAATTATGTTTCGCAAGGTGTGATTTCTGACAATACTTTTTCTACCTCAAATTATTTTGGTGTGCTTTGCGAGTACACCTCTACTCGATCTGACAAGTTTTATTTTGACGATTTTATAATTACCGGTACATCGGTTTTAGATACAGACCCTCCAACCTTCGATTCTGTTAAAGTAACTTCAGCCAATCAGCTAAAACTATTTTTTAATGAAGCTTTAAATTCATCAACCACCCAAAACTTAAATAATTATTCAGTATCAAATGGTGTGGGAAACCCAACTTCAGCCAATATTTCAGGTGCATTTCAAAATGAAATTAACTTAACGTTTACCAATAACTTTCCGGCAAATCAAACACTTCAAATTCAAGTTCAAAACCTTGAAGATACCTCAGGAAATATCCTTTCAATCTCAATTTTAAATTTTCAATTTATTCAAGTAGATATTCCTCAATATCAAGATGTGCTAATCAATGAATTTATGGCAGATCCATCGCCACCAAACAATCTTCCAGATGCAGAGTTTATTGAGCTTTGGAATTTCAGCAGCAAAACCTTCGATTTAAAAAATTGGCAAATTGGAGACCAATCTAATCTAAGAAGTTTGCCTTCATTTTTATTATTACCATGGTCTTTTGCAATTGTTTGCGATGCTGCCGACTCAAGCTTATTTGCAAATTATGGCAATGTAATCCCTGTAAATAGTTTACCGGCTTTAAATAACGGCGGAGACCAAGTTAGACTAAAAAGCCCATCAGGGTTGGTTATTGACTCATTGGAATTTGATTTAACTTGGTACAACAACGATGTAAAAGATGATGGTGGATTCTCATTAGAGTTAATTGCTCCTTTAGACCCATGTAAAACCGTAAAGCAAAACTATATGGCTTCACCATCACCTAATGGAGGCACACCCGGAAGCATAAATGCTGCATTTGATACTATTCCTAATTTGAATGGTCCGTCGGTTACCAATATCTCAGTAAGTGGCGAAGACACCTTAACCATTTCATTTAGCACAAAAATGGACAGCACAGCGTTGGTGAACGAAACCTACGATGCCGGAGGAGTTACCTTTTCAATACTATCCCTAAACCCTCCAAATTTTGATGAGGTTGTTCTGAGATCAACTCCAAAAATTCAAAAAGGAAAAACCTATCAATTGCCGTTAAAAACCTTATGGGATTGTTATGGAATACCTCTGAAAGACACTGCCTTAGAGTTTGGAATTGGAAAAATTCCCGAACCATACGAACTGGTGATAAACGAGTTTTACCCAGACCCGGATCCTACTATTTCTCCAGACCTTCCTGAATACGAGTTTGTTGAATTGGTAAACACCTCAGAAAGTTTACTGGAGTTGGAAGGAACAAAGTTGGCTGATGCAACCACAGTAGGAGTGTTGCCAAAAACCTCCTTAAAGCAAGGTGAGTACATCATTGTGGTGGAAGATGCCAATGCCTTTTTTTATCGACCTTTTGGAAAAGTAGCTTCTTTGGCTGATTTCCCATCTTTAAATAATACCGGTGATAGAATTAGTTTGAGAAACGCTAATGGGCAACTACTGCATCAAATTGAATATACTGCGGATTGGTATAATGATGAAGGGAAAGAAGACGGTGGATTCACCATTGAGCAAATAGATGCAGCTTTTCCTTGCAGTGGAATTTTAAATTGGGCGGCATCTGCAGACATTAAAGGTGGTACTCCCGGACAGGAAAATAGTATTGCAGGTAGTTTTTCTGATAACTCAGCTCCTACCATCTACAAAGTAGCTGTAT
>JAAZVO010000041.1 GCA_018623405.1 Crocinitomicaceae bacterium | reverse complement strand
CACCTATGGAGATGTTGCGAACACAGCCGGCGTATCTCAACCACACGGAATTGGTTTTGTATGGTGCACAATGCTTTGGGATTTAACCTGGGCCCTAATCAATCAATATGGTTTAGATTACGATATTGAAGCTGGTTCAGGAGGAAATAACATGGCGCTTCAATTAGTAATTGAGGGTATGAAATTACAAGCCTGCTCTCCAGGTTTTGTAGATGGTAGAGATGCCATCTTATTAGCAGATCAATTATTATATGGTGGAGCAAACCAATGTTTAATTTGGAAGGTTTTTGCTAAAAGAGGACTTGGTTATTCTGCAGACCAAGGTTCATCCAATAGCAGAGAAGACCAAACAGAGGCGTTTGATTTACCTCCAAGTTGCCTGAATCCGGTTGCCCCACCTGTTGCTGATTTTGATGCAAACAATATTTCAACCTGTACAGGTCAGGTTCAATTTCAAGATATGTCCACTCAAATTGCTCAATCATGGAAATGGCATTTTGGTGATGGAGATAGTTCGACTTTACAAAATCCTTTTCACACCTATAAAAAAGATGGAAATTATACTGTTTCATTAACGGTTACAAATTCATTAGGAAAGGATACAAAGACAATTACTAACTATATTGATGTTTCAAGTCCTGATGCTCCAATTGGAAATGATGGATTTGGATGTACAACTGAAGATATTTTACTAACAGCAACAGGTCCATTCACCACAAAATGGATAAATGGGATTGGTACTATAATCGAAACAGGAGAAAAATTATATACTCCTGCTGCAGATACTCAAACAACTTATTTTGCCTACCAGGTAGAGGAGTTTCCGGTTGACAATATGGGGCCAAAAGACAATTCTATCGGACCAGGTGGATATCACAATACCACCTTTGCAGGAGCGCTAAATTTTACAGCTGAAACCAAGTTAATTATTTATTCTGCTTGGGTAGATTCAGAGTCGCCCGGAGTTAGACAAGTAACACTTTCAAGAGGTTTTAATACTTCCGGAAATTTCAATGCTCCAATAGAAACTATTGATGTGGATATTCCCTTTTCCGGTCCGGGAAGGGTAGAACTAGGATTTACCGTTCCTGAGCCTGGAGAGTATAGTTTAGGGTTAAGCAATGCTGGGCTTTATCGAAATACGACAGGTGCAAATTATCCTTACGTTTCTCCAGGATTAATGGCAATTGAAAGCAGTTCTGCCACAACAGCTGCACTAGATTATTATTATTACTTCTACGATTTAGAAATTGGGAAACCGGGTTGTTACAGTGATACTATCTCTGTTTCTTCAAATATCGAATCAACTGATTATGAGTGGGAAACAAGTAGTTTAGATGTAGAGTTTAAGAGTCTAGTAAATGGTGCAAGAACTTGGTTATGGGATTTTGGTGATGGAAATACCTCAAATGAAGAAAATGCCTCGCATACTTACGCTGAAAGTGGAACTTATACAGTTACCCTAACCACCAATGGAAGTTGTTCTGTTAGCTATGAAGTTACAGTTGAAGAGGTTGAGATAGAAGTGGTAAAGGAAATTACACTTTATCCAAATCCTGCAAAAAATCAAGCCAAAATAATTTTTACCGGACCTTTGGCGAGCGAAACAGAAATTCAACTATTCAGTGTGGAAGGTAAGTTGTTAAGGCATTATACTGTTCCGCAATCGAGCACTGAGGTGGTTTTATCTTTAACAGGAATAGCACCCCAAGTTTGTTATCTTAAGTTTTTAAACAATAAAAACCAGAAAACCTTTGAACTTTTGATTCAATGATTTTAATTTAAGCTGTACTCAATCAATAGCATAAATTTCTTGATAAATGGTTAACTACCGTTTCAGAGTCATTATAAATGGTTCCTAAAATGCCACCAAGCTTGTAGTTATCAAAACCCACAAAATATAAGCCTTTGTTTGATGGGTGCAAAGCGATAGGACTTTTTGGATATCCAAAATTATCTAGCTCAGGCTCAATGTTTTCTACAATTTTGGTAAGGTTTGAGGTGTAGCCTGTTGCCAAAATAATTGCATCAAATGGTTTCTTTTTACCATTAATAAAAACAACTTCATTTTTTGATAATTGGCTAATATCGGGGTGAACTTTTATTTTTCCTTGTTTAATAAAGTTTACTGTTCCTAAGTCGATTATAGGAGTTTTGCCAGTTTCTCGTAGTTGTTTAGCCGGATGAATTTTTGCTTGTGGTACACCATATTTAGAAAGGTTACCAATAACAATCTTACGTACCAAAGTTCCTATTGTATCTCCTAAACCAAAAGGTAATTTGGCAAGCACTTTAGCCGTTTCTTGGACAGGTTTTCCATTAACATCTCTAGGTACAATTGTTACAGGGCTCCTAACAGAAATAGCACAATCAATACCTTGTTCTGCAAGGTCTAACGCAATTTCGGCACCCGTATTACCAAAACCAACTACTAGTACTTTTTTCCCTTTATATGGTATGTGGTTTTTGTATGTTTTGCTGTGTTCGATTGTACCTTCAAAGTTTTCCTCCCCTTTTAAGTTTGGCCTTTTAGGTATATGGTTTACTCCCGTTGCTACAATAACATTTTTGGCATTTATTTCACCTTTTGAGGTATCCACCTTCCAAAGTTTTTCTTCTTTTTTAATGACATTAACTTCTACCTCGAACCTAGGATTAATTTCAAATTTTTGAGCGTAAGCCTCAAAGTATTTTATTAAATCTAACCTTGAAACATAGGTGGGGTAGTGCTCCGGAAAGGGTAAATACGGCAGGTGCGATAGTCTTTTTACGGTGTGAAGATGTAACCTATGGTAATGGTTGTGCCATGCAAAACCAATTTTGTTTGATTTTTCAATTAGGGTAAAAGGAATATCTAATTTCCTTAATCTTCCTGCCACTGCTAATCCCGCAGGGCCGGCACCAATTATAAGATTTTCAATCAATTCAGTCGGCAAGAAAGAAGTTTTAACTTTTCAAAAAAACAAAAATCTAAGAAACCTTTTTCTCCGATAGGCAAACAAAAGCCTACCTAGCCGGCAGGCAAAAACCAAAAACCAAAAAATATCACCCCGTCTGTTTTAATCCTCCAGAAAGTGCATTGGTAATAATAAATAAATGATGCAAGTGTTTTTCTTTTTCCTTTTCACCTGCTTTTCGCCATTCTTTTAGCCTTTTAACTTGCAGTTTGTTTAGCGTTTTTAGGGCGTTGCCTCTTCTAGAAATATTTTGTAGTTGAGACTTTCTTCTTTCCTCGATGTTTTCACCTAGTAACAAATTCATTTGGGTTTTTGCCTCGTTATAGTCAGCCAAAATCATCCTTAAGATTTCATTTTTATTTCCATCTTTTCCCAATAATCCTGCGTACAGTAGCATCATTTCTTCATCTGCATTTAGCAAATTGGTTTCAATATGTATAAAAGTGTACAGTAAAAAGGGCCAATCATGAATCCAATTTTTGAGGCTTTGGTATTCATTAGGAAAATCTTGGTTTAAGGTTTTAAGTGCGTAACCAAGGCCAAGCCATCCCGTTAGGTTAAACCTAGATTGGTTCCAACTAAAAACCCAAGGAATTGCGCGCAAATCGCCAACAGACCTTTTACCTTTTCTTCTAGCAGGACGAGAACCAATGTTGCTTTGCTCTAGCACATCAATAGGTGTTGCCAGGCTAAAGAATTCAATAAAATTTGGATGTTGCACAAAAGCTTGAAATTGTTGCTTACTTAAGTCGGCAAGTCGGTCTAAAACATTTGTTGGCTTCGCTTTTAGGTGATTACCTTTTTGTGCATAAGCCATTTGCCTTGCCATACCAGAAATCAACATTTCTAGGTTGTAGGCTCCATTTAACTTGTTGGCAAACTGTTGGGTAATGGTTTCACCTTGCACGGTTAACTTCATTTCGCCAGACATTGAGTTAACCGGCATACTATCTAAAAAACGATGGTATTTTCCTCCTCCACGACTAATGGTGCCACCAATACCATGAAAAAAACGTAATTCAACATCTTGTTTTGCCGCTGCCTTGCAAAGGTTTTGTTCTGCCAAATAAATATTCCAACGGCTGCAAAGTATTCCACCATCCTTGTTGCTGTCGCTGTAGCCCAACATCACTTCCTGTATATTTCCAATTTGGTTTCTTCGCTGTTGCGTGATGGGGTGTTTTAGGTAAGCAGAAAGTATTTCAGGAGATCGCTCTAAATCGCCAATGGTTTCAAATAGTGGAACCACCTGCAAAGGCAAATCAAGTAAGCCTACTTCCCTAAGAAAAATGTAAACTACCAATAGGTCGCTTAGGCTTCTTGTCATGCTTACAATTAATGAACCTATGCCATCTGCTCCATGATTTTTATAGGTTGTTCGAATGGCTTGATAGGTTTTTATAATGTTATCAGCTTCAAGGCCTACATTAACTCCGGGTACAAGAAATGGTCTGTTTGAGGTTAGCTCATCTGTTAAAAATTGAACCCTTTTTATTTCACTCCAATTTTCAAAGTTGTAATCTTTTTTACCAATAAACTTTAAAATTTGAGCTATTGCTTTATCATGGTAGGCACTGTTTTGGCGAATATCTAACTTGGCCAAATGAAACCCGAAGGCATCAACCTGCCTTTTGATGGGAAAAATAAGTTGGTTGTTAAGATGTCCTGCATCAATTTCCTTTAAACTTTCACCTAACAATTCAAGCTCTTGTAGCAGTTCACCTTTATGAGAAAAAGCTAATGGAAATTCATTATTAAAGGTAGCTTCTAGTCTTAAAATAAGTAGTTGAACAAATTGTCTCCAAGGTTCATACTTATTTCTTTCAAGGACTTCGGCTAAACCTCTTCCTCCAATTTTTTGGATGGTTTTTATCCTTTTAGAAAGTTTTTTGGGAACTTCATTTTGTAATTGAGATAGGCTTAATTTAGGTAGCAATAACCTCAATTCTTTTAAATGTAAGTTAAGCGCTGCTGCTCGATGTAACTCAAAAGTCTCAATTGTTATTTCAGGGGTAACATAAGGATGACCGTCTCTATCACCACCAACCCAACTACCAAATTTAATTTTTGGAAAGTTGGTTATATCGAATAAAGCACTTTGGTTGAAACCTGCTTTTTTCCATGCAGCGGTAAAATTATGATCTACCTCTTTAAGCATGGCAGGGTAAACCTGACTAAAAAAATGCATGATGTGAGCTCTTTCATCAGCAAGTGTTGGCTTTTCGAGGTAATAATCACCTGTGCGCCACCATCGCTCTATAAGCACTTCAATGTCTTCTATAATTCTTTCTTTTTCAGATGGTGTTCATTTGCTGTTTTCTAGTTTTACCAATAGCAAATAAAGCTCTCTATGTATTTTAAGAATTGTAATTCTTTTGGCCTCAGTAGGGTGGGCTGTTAAAACCGGCTGAAGTCCTATTTTACCGATAATATTTTGCCATTCTTTTTGAGAGATTCCCCATTTTTTTCCATTCAAAAAAGTTTCGTTCCATGAGCCTCTAATTGGTTTCGAACCTTTTGTTGAATCTATTTTTCGGCGGTATTGTACTGCGGCATTTTCTTCAACCAAGTTCAAAATTTGAAAGGCCATACCAATTGCCCTTGACCATTTTTCTTCTTGTTTTTGATCTTGAGGAAGGTTTTTGGGAGTGGCAGACAACTTTTTAATATAGTTTGCCAATTCTTTTTCTTTTAACCTTTCTAGTACCCTTGAAAATATTATCAGAAGATTTTCGAAATCGTGGTTTATTTTACCTAATCCTCTGTGCTCAATACTGATTTCTGCACTTGTTTTAAACATAAGTGTTAAAAGTACACTTAGCTTTTCTTATAACCAAATTACTAGGAAAAAAAGGTTGAAAATATTGAAGGTTTTTCTTCTTTCTGCTAATTCAACTCGATTAAAATTGTTTCAATTTCATCAAGAAAACTGTGTAAGTTAGAGGGAACATTATCTCGAAAAGTGTCAATTTTAAAAGTTTTAGTTCCTTCTTTATCAGTGAATTGAATATAATATCCACCTTGGTCTGCACAATCAGGGCATCCAATAGTTTCGTTTTCCAAATCCAATAATTCTTCGGGTATTTCAGTCAATAAATGTTCAGCTATTTCAAATTTGGATTTTGATAATTTTTCAAATTTGAAATTTTCTTCAGTGATGTATTTGTTTTTGGTGTCTTCGTAAAGATTTTTAGAAGTCAACTTGTAAATTTCATTGCAGCTTTCGCCAACACAAAATCCATGAAACTTGCCAAAAATTAAGGTTTCTTCTTTGTTAAAAATACCTTTTTCGCATCCTGAAAATAGAAATAATGAGAGTCCTAAAATGAATAATAAATTGCCGGTTTTCATAATTATTTTTTTTAACAACGGCAAAACGAAATGCATATTTTATTGAGAAACTAAGGGATTAATTTGCTAAAATGGAAGAGGCTTTTTTAATTGCTTGTGTGAGCCATCGCAATTAGGTTTTCTTTTAGATAAACCACAAACACAATCGTTTATTCCTTTGCCCATTAAAATTCTTTGGTGGTACTTTTTTATTCGGTTAGTTTTTGTGGCAGATTGTTTTGCTGCATTAAAAAATAAAAGGTAAGCTCTTTGTCCTCCGGGAGTTAATGCATTAAAGGCCTGTTCAAAATTTTTGTCTTCTAAAAAAATGATATTAAGTTCTTCAGGATAATTTTGTTTGGCAGGGTGAACTGAAGGTATTTGTAATCCTGCTTTTTCTATTTCTACTGCTTCAAAAACATATTGCCTAATTAAATTTTTTAGCTTTTGGATTTCATCTATTGAAGTAAAAACTAACTGTCTTGTGTGATGCGAGTTTTCACCCGGTTTTGAAAGAATATTTTCAGTATCAGCCAAAAGCGCTCCCTTAAAAAAACCTAATCTTACATTGTGCTTAAATGCGCCAATAATTACAACACTATTACCGTCAAAAGTGTAACAAGGTTGTTTCCATTTCCATTCTTCACGAAGATTACAATCAATTAAAATATCGCGTAAAAGTTGCATTTCTTCCTGCCAATTTGAGGCATTTAGTAAGTAATCAGAAACATTTTCGTTAAACATTAAATAAAGATAGGGCAATAGTTGATTTTTGAATGAATCAAACTGCATATTTCTTCATTTTTTAATTGAAGTAAATACCTTTACATCTTCAAAAATCTACTACATGTCTGAAGAGCAAATTACCCAACAAGGGTGGGTTAAATTAGAAGAAAAAGATGGTATTGGCATCATTACCTTTTTTCATCCGAAAAGCAACTCATTACCAGGAAAAGTTTTAAAAGAATTAGCAGAAACAATTACTAAAGCAGGAAAAGACGATGCTGTAAAAGTGATTGTGTTAAAAAGCGAAGGGGTAAAGGCTTTCTGTGCCGGTGCAAGTTTCGATGAGTTGCTAAGCATTGAAGATTTTGAAACCGGTAAAGAGTTCTTTATGGGCTTTGCAAGGGTAATTAACGCTGCAAGAAAATGCCCTAAGTTTATCATAGGAAGGGTACAGGGAAAAGCAGTTGGAGGTGGTGTAGGAATGGCCTCAGCCGTTGATTATTGTTTTGCTACTGAAGAGGCTTCGGTTAAACTATCAGAATTAGCAATTGGTATAGGACCTTTTGTTGTTGGGCCTGCAGTTGAACGTAAATTAGGAACTTCTGCAATGAGTCAGCTAGCAATAAACGCTACGGAATGGAAATCTGCCCTATGGGCTAAAAGAAGAGGCTTATATACCGAGATTTATGAAAGTGTTTTGGCTATGGACGAAGCTGTTCACTCTTTAGCAGTAAAACTGTCTAAAAGCAACGCAGAGGCTATGGCATTGCTCAAAGGAAACTTTTGGGAAGGCACCGAGCATTGGGATGAACTTTTGGAGAAAAGAGCAGAACTTAGTGGTAGATTGGTATTAAGCGAGTTTACCACCAACGCGATTAACCAATTTAAAAATCGATAGAAAACTGATTTTAGATTTATTTTCAATTCAAAATCAAAAATCACTAAATCTTATATCACAAATTACCTATTAAGTGAAACCAAGCATACCTAAAGGAACAAGAGATTTTTTACTCGAAGCCGCCGCAAAACGCAATTACATATTTGATACGCTCAAAAAAGTTTTTGAGCAATATGCCTTTTTGCCGGTTGAAACACCCGCTATGGAAAAGCTGGAAACCCTTACCGGAAAATACGGAGAAGAGGGGGATAGGCTAATCTTTAAAATTTTAGCAAGAGGCGAAAAGCTTTCTAAGGCACTTGAAGTTGGTAACGAAACAAAGTTGGCTGAAGAAGCCCTTCGCTACGACCTTACTGTACCTTTTGCCAGAATGGTGGTACAATACCAAAACGAAATCACTTTTCCTTTTAAACGTTATCAAATTCAACCTGTTTGGCGGGCCGATAGACCCCAAAAAGGAAGATACAGAGAGTTTTACCAATGTGATGTAGATATGATAGGCTCAAAAAGCTTATTGAACGAAATTGAGTTGGTTCAAATTATTGATGAGGGGTTTAAAAATCTAGGATTAGGAGATGTAACCATAAAATTAAATAACCGAAAACTTCTTTTGGGGATTGTTCAAGAATTGGGTATTGAAAATCAATTTATTGACTTTACAGTAGTGCTTGATAAACTAGACAAAGTAGGTAAAGATGGAGTACTGAAAGAACTTTCAGAAAAAGGAATTTCATTAGCTGATGACAAGGTCAACTTGTTGTTTAAAGAATCGGGATTTGACTTGCAAGCTATTAAAGCACTCATCGGACAAAATCAAATTGGCAATGAAGGATTAAATGAGGTAAACTTTGTTTTTGATGCGGTAAAAGCTTTTGGCATATCTAATCTTGAGCTTGACATAACCCTTGCACGCGGCTTAAACTACTACACAGGCTGTATTTTCGAAGTCGTTCATAATGAGTTTAATTCATCAATTTGCGGAGGTGGCAGGTATGATGATCTTACAGGTATTTTTGGATTAAAAGATGTTTCAGGGGTAGGCATCTCTTTTGGGGCTGATAGAATTTTTGATTTGATGGAGGCCAAAGGACTATTTCCTAAAAACCTTACCCAAAGTGCCAAAATTTTGTTTGCCAATTTTGGTGAAAAAGAAATGTTAGCCTCCTTAAAAATTGCTAATCAATTAAGAGCTCAAAACATTCCTTGCGAGGTTTATCCTGATGCCGTAAAAATGAAAAAGCAGTTTAAATACGCTGAAGATAGAAAAATACCCTATTTAGGTTTAATCGGAGAAGACGAAATGTCCAACGCAACCATTACCGTAAAAAACCTAGCAACAGGAGAACAAACCTCTTCCACACTTGATGAATTACTCCACATGCTTAACCAATAATATGTCAAACTTTGAACTAAAACCCGAACCACTCACTTTAGAAAATGTACAAGAAGCTTTACAACATAAAATCTCAATAAGCGAATCTGCAAAACAAAAAATTCAACAAAATAGAGCATTTTTAGAACAATCTATTGCCGAACCCGGAAGGGTTATTTATGGGGTAAACACAGGTTTTGGTTCATTATGCAATACTGTAATTCCCAACAATCAACTCGAAAAACTACAAGAAAATCTAGTTATTTCTCATGCTTGTGGGGTAGGAGCTGAAATAAATTCTGAATTGGTAAAAATCATGCTTTTGCTTAAAATTCAAAACATGACTTATGGGTTTTCGGGTGTTAGATTAAAGTTGGTTGAAAAGCTAATTGAACTTTACAATAATGATGTTTTGCCTGTAATTTACGAATCAGGCTCTTTAGGTGCTTCGGGAGATCTTGCTCCACTTGCACACCTATCATTACCCTTATTGGGATTAGGAGAAGTAAATTACCTAGGCAAAAAGTACGCATCACTAGAAATATTAAATCAATTAGGAATTGAGCCTATTTCACTTCAAGCAAAAGAGGGTTTAGCTTTACTCAATGGAACTCAGTTTATGAGTGCTCATGCTGTTTTCATTTTATTGAAAACCAAAAACTTATTGAGTTGGGCCAATAAGTTAGCCGCTGTTTCTTTTGAAAGTTTTGATGGCCATCCTTCTGCATTTTTTCATCGTGCCCACGAGGTAAGAAAGCAATCACATCAATTAAAAGTGGCCAATGAGATTTTGTCGTTTCTGGAAGGAAGTGAAATTATTACTCAACCAAAACAACACGTACAAGATCCGTATTCATTTAGGTGTGTACCTCAGGTGCATGGTGCAAGTTGGCAGTGGATAGATTTCATCACCCAAATTGTAGAGAACGAAATTTCATCGGTTACAGATAACCCAATTGTTTTTGAAGAAGAAAATAGGCTGATTTCGGCAGGTAATTTTCATGGACAACCTTTGGCCTTGGCTTTAGATTCCCTAGCAATTGCCTTGGCCGAATTTGGAAGCATCTCAGAACGAAGGGTATATAAATTAATTTCAGGTCAGCGTGGTTTACCTGCTTTTCTTACACCAAATCCGGGAATAAATAGCGGTTTTATGATTGCTCAATATTCGGCAGCATCTCTAGTTAGTAAAAACAAGCAACTCTGTACACCAGCATCTGTTGATACTATTGATTCCTCAAACGGACAAGAAGACCATGTGAGTATGGGAGCAAATGCTGCAACAAAGTGTTTACAGGTGCTTCAAAACTTAGAAGATATTTTTAGCATTGAGCTAGTTACTGCTTTTCAGGCATTAGATTTTAGGAAGAACTTAAAATCGAGTGAAAAGGTGGAAAGCTTAAGAGTAAAGGTGAGAGAATCTATACCTTTTTTACACGAAGATGTTTACATGGCTCCACTTTTCCAAAAAGCCAAGCACATATTAAATAATAACTAGTTTTTTAATACCTTCAACCAATTCAATTTTTGATTGTACTGAAGGTTATGAAGAAGCTACTTTTTTGGGCATTGTTAATACCTTTTATGGGGTTTTCCCAATCTTTTGAAACTCATTTTATTACCGATAGAAGCAGCTCATTGGGCTCTCAATCTGGTGGTGGAGTAATTGATTACAATGGCGATGGAGCATTGGATATTATCTATGGCTCCATGAATAGAAAAGAATTTTTCCTTTTGGATAACAAAGGGTTTTCCTATCAACAAAAAATGATATCAGACTCCGCTCTAAGCTATAACCGCTTTTTAAAAGTAGTTGATATGGATATGGATGGTGATTTAGATTATATCCTTTCTCCAAATAATGGCTCTAACTTTTATGAATTGGTAATTTATTTCAATCAAGGAAATGGTGTTTTTACCTCTAAGCTTGTAAATAATATTTCATTTGATGACATAAGAACCCTTGAAGTATTTGATTTTGATAATGATGGCGACTTAGATATTCTTTTGGATGAATTGAATAATACGAATTACTTTTTTCTATTTGAAAATGATGGAAATTTTAACTTCACTTGGCAATGGTTTAGTTTAAGTGGACAGCCCGCTTCGGTATTGGGTGTGGCGGATTTCGATTTAAATGGATATGAGGACTTTTTGGGTCTTTACTATGATTTTTCTGCCAACGATTGGGTTTTGTTTATAGGTGAAAATGATTCAACAGGTGGTTTCAATCAGCAAAACTTAGACACCTTTAGCATTCAACCAACAGCTGTAATTGGAGACTTTTTTGGGTCTTCTCATCCTGATTTTGTGCTTTCCCCCGGTTCAGGAAACACCACAGCTTTTATATATGAAAATGATGGAAATGGAGGATTTCAGTTGATAAACAATCTTACAGTTCCACAGTCTGCAACATTTCATTATCCCTATGACTTTGATAATGACGGTGATTTAGATTTTTGGATGTATGAGTTCAATAATTCTTATTGGATGAGAAATAATGGAGTAAACTCATTTGCACCAACTGCTTCTAATGCTTCCCCCGGTATACTTCCAACTTTTTATGGTGATATGAATGGTGATGGTATAGATGACGTGGTTGAACAAGGAGGCTCAAGAGTCAGGGTTCACCATGGTACGGCTAATGGCCAATTTCAGCTATTTTTTGAAAATGGTTTTGGTGATGCCGACCACATGGAAGTTTTTGATGTAAATGGAAATGGTTTTCCTGATGTTGTACTCACAAGGCTTAAAGAATTCAGCTACTTTACTAGAGATGCGCAAGGAGTTTTTCATCCCAGAAAAGGAGGAACTGTGGCTGCCAATTCAGGTTCAAACCAAGGTGGTATTGTACATATCGATAAGGAAAATGATGGCGATTTAGATGCACTAATAGGTTTTGATGGTAATTTGTATTGGCTTGAAAATCAAAATGGAAATCTAAATCCCGTTTTTTATGTTGACCCTGTAGGGCAGGGTACGCCAACGGGCTTACAAAAAGGTGATTTAGATAATGATAATAATCCTGATATTGTGTTTGCAACAAGCAGCTACACAAGGCTTGAGCAGGTAGGTAATTCATTCATCACTACATCAAGCTTGCCTGGTAACAACAACAAGTTTGCTCTGGCAGATGTAGATAATGACAATGATGATGATATAGTTTCGTGGGGTTCCAATTCGGGTACAAGTTTTAGAGGGTTAGAATTTGTACAAAACAATAACGGCGCTTTTGCTGCAGGGCAATCAAATAGTAATTTTTGGTTTAGTATTCCAAGTACCACAAATCATATTTCCCAAACATTTGCTGCAGGAGACTTTGATAATGATGGAGATGATGACTTCTTTGTTTTGGCGCCACAGCAAGATGATGTTTACCTCATTAGAAACGAAGGGGGCTTAAATTTTACAGATTCACTGCTTTTTGATACCCTTGATGGAGCAGAAGAATTGATTGTAGAAGATTTAAACCTTGATGGTAATAACGATATCATTATTGGTGATAGAAACCACCAAAGAGTGTTGGTTTATTATTCTGATGCAAATGGCAATTTAACTAGCAATACAATCACCAAATACTGTGGTTATGTAGACCGTATTAAGTTAGCTGATATGGATTTAGATGGCGACTTAGATATTGTTACAGGTGCGGTTATTGATGAAAAATTGATGTGGTTAGAAAACAAGACCATTAATTGTCCAAAAAGCTTTACATTTTTAAAAGATACAGTATGTGTTGGAGAATCAATATCTTTTGGAGGTGTAAATATTTCATCGTCAGGTGTGTATACTGATACCCTAACCAACTTGGGCGGTTGTGATAGCTTAATTGAACTAAGGCTCAATAATTTTCCGCAAACTCCTCCTGTAAATATTAAAGAAAAAATTTGTTTGGGCGATACCACTTTTTACAATGGTAATGCCTATTTCCAATCGGGAGTTTATACTGATACCATTTTTGATCAAAATCAATGTGAGGTGCCTTTTCAATTAAATTTAACTATTGTACAACCTCAACCTCCTGTTAATCTTTACGATACTATTTGTGATGGGGATAGCATTTTATTTGGTGGAGTTTATTATTCTAACCAAGGAAGTTACCAATACGATTTTACCAATGCAGTAGGTTGCGATACTTCAAATATTTTAAACCTTGAGTTATTTCCTATAAATAAGCCTTTGCCAATTAATTCAGTTAATGATTTATGGGTTTTAGGCTTTACAAATTTGCAATGGTTTAAAAACGATACTTTACTCAATGGCGAAACCAATGATACTTTAGACGCATCGCTTTATGGGTCAGGAAACTATTCTGTTTCTGGTACTGATGGTAATGGCTGTAACGCTTTTTCAGATCCTATTAATGTGAATGTGGTTGGAATTAACCTGTCGAATATATCAGGAAATAATATTAAGGTTAGTCCAAATCCCACAAATGGTATTTTGAAGGTTAATACTTCTTTAAATGGTGAAAAGCTTACGCTTCAATTAACCAATATACAAGGTGAAACTTTAATTAATGAAAAAGGAAATCAACCTTATTGGCAGCTTAATTTGGAAGGTTTAGACCCTGGAGTTTATATCTTAAATATTTCCTCCAAGAATCATCAGCAAACTTTACCAATTGTAAAGCAGTAAAGCCTTTATTTAAAAGTATCTTTTAGGTAAAATCCTGAAAACTTTCTAGGCGGGCAAAGGTCTTTGTGTTTTTCAGTAACCTTTTCAGGTTGCAGGGCTTTATTTTCTGCTTTTACATGCGCAAACTCGGCAGAAACAATTCCAGTTGGTACTGCAATAACCCCGTATCCAATTATCATTATTAGTGATGCTAAAAATTGACCTGCAACGGTTTGTGGCGCAATATCACCATAACCAACTGTTGTTAGGGTAACAATGGCCCAATAAATACTTCGAGGAATTGAAGTAAAGCCTGCCTCTGGCGTTTCAATTATGTACATAAGGGTGCCTAAAATCACAGCTGCTGAAATCACCGCTCCTAAAAATACTGTTATTTTCATTCTTGAGTTGAACATTGCCTTAGCAAGCGCTTCGCTTTCTGATGAATACCTCACCAATTTCAAAACCCTAAAAACCCTCAACAACCTTAATATTCTTATGATAAGTAAGAATTGAGTTCCGGTAAGGAATAGGGCCAAATATGTGGGTAGTATCGAAAGTAAATCAATGATTCCATAGAAACTAAAAATGTAGCGTTGTGGCTTGGGGCTAGTGTAAATTCTAAGTAAATATTCAATAGTAAAAATGGCTGTGAAAAACCATTCTGAAATTGAGATGAGTTGGTGATAATGCTGATCGAAATCGCGAACACTTTCTAGCATTACTACCAATACAGAAATTAATATGGCCCAAAGCAGGCTTACGTCAAAAAACCTGCCCCAAAAGGTATCT
>JAAZVO010000246.1 GCA_018623405.1 Crocinitomicaceae bacterium | reverse complement strand
TTTGCTATAAGGTCTTCAATTTTTCTACCTGAAAGAATTCCGTAATCAAAGTCTTTATCATACTTCTCTACATCAAAATAAACAGAGCCATTTACTTCGTAAGCATAGCCATTATCCAATATTCTTTTGATCATTTCAATTTGATCAATTAAATGGGCTGTAGCAGTTGGTTCAATACTAGGAGGAATAGCATTGAAAAGCTTCATAACATCATGAAAATTGTTAGTGTATTTCTGTACAATTTCCATGGGTTCTAATTGCTCTAATCTAGCGCGTTTGGCAATTTTATCTTCACCTTCATCCACATCATCAACCAAATGCCCTACATCGGTTATGTTTCTTACATACCTTACTTTATATCCAAGGTAGGTGAGGTATCTAAATACCATATCAAAGGTGGTAAAGGTTCTAACATTTCCAATATGAGCCTCACTGTAAACAGTTGGCCCACAAACATATAACCCAACATGAGGTGGGTTTAATGGTTCAAATAATTCCTTTTGTTTGTTTAAGGTGTTGAAGATCTTGAGTTCCTTCAGCTCAGGTCTTAGCTCCATAATATTGTTATTTCAATTCCATATTGATGTAACCTAAAAACTCTTTGCGTACATCTTCTTCTTGAAATTTTCCTGAATATTCCATTGTTACGGTACTGCTTTCATGGTCTTTAATACCACGAGTAGTAACACACATGTGTTTTGTATCAATTACTACAGCAACATCTTCCGTATTTAAGGCTTTTTTGAGTTCATCTACAATTTGGCGAGTTAATCTTTCTTGCACTTGCGGACGCTTAGAGTAGTACTCAACAATTCGATTCATTTTAGAAAGGCCAATTACCTTTCCACTAGAAATGTAACCAACATGTGCCTTTCCAATTATTGGTAAAAAGTGGTGTTCGCAATTAGAGATTATGTTGATGTTTTTTTCAATCAACATATTGTTATAATGGAACTTATTGTCAAATACAGTTGCTTTGGGTTTCTTATTAGGATCTAATCCATCAAAAAACTCGTTTACATATAATTTAGCTACTCTTTTTGGAGTTCCTTGTAAGCTATCATCCGTTAAGTCTAAGCCCAAGGTAACCATTATCTCTTCAAAGTTTTTTGCTATTTTTTTTATTTTTTCTTCCCTAGAAAGGTCAAATGCATCATCTCTTAAAGGAGTGTTGATATTTGTAGCAACGTGGTTGTCTCCAATTTCCTCTGTCGTCAATTTTGAGTTTTCTTCTTTATTGTTTGTCAAAGCCATTAATTTAAGTGCCAACTCATACAACCGGCCGGCAAAATTGTTCGCAAATATAGTGTGATTAAAGGTGGTAAATAAGGATAAGTTTATTCTACCGATTTAAGGAATAAGATGAACTCTTTTTCTGAGGAAACCTTGATGTTTTTTTCTTTTTCAAGTTGTTCAAAATCAGCTAATATTTTACCCGTTAGCAATTTTTTGATTTTTTTCGATTTCCATTTAACCTCTTGGAAAAGTTCTGCATTTTCGGGTTTGAAGAAATATGTTTCTTTTTTTGAAAATTCGCTGAAGGTATTTCCCGCCGCATAAGGCCCGCCATTGGATGCAGGAATAAACTCTATTTGAGTTTTTTTGATGAGTTTCTGTTTGCCATCGTAAAGCGATTCATAAAACCATTTTTGTGAGGGCATTTTTTCAAAATCTTTTGGGGCAATAGGAAAAAAGATATGTTTTTGCCCCAAGGCCTCTAGCTCGAAACTTGCAATTAACTCAGGTTCTAAAATAAATGAGGAGCTATCGTTTGGGAAAAGCAACCAAACTTTGTTTTGGTGGGCATCGTATTTTAAAGGAATATTTGTGAAAGCTCTGTATCCAATAAGGTCTATTCTTCCAATTTGCCAATCCTCAAAAATAAATGGGGAGCCTTTAGTGCCTTTAAACCTATTATCGAAAGCAGTACCTGCTGCATAATTTCCAGAAGTTTGCACAGCACTTCCAACATTTTTTAGGTTTTCATGAAGGTCTAAAACATCTTTAGTTTCTAAATTTGATTGACAAAAGGCATTTAAACTTGCAAAAATTGAAACAAGTGTAATAATTACACACCTTAACTTATATGTTATCAAAAGATTAAGCACAAAAACTTGAAGTGACTTTTCATATTAAATAAAGTGAAAATTTAGGGGAATCAATCATTTTTTTCTTTCTATTTTGCCCACAATTTTACGTTTCAAATAAAAGTTATGAATACTGCAGACTCTATATTGGTAGAAGTTTCTTGGGAAGTATGTAATCAACAAGGTGGTATTTACACCGTAATACGCTCTAAATTACCTGCAATACAAAATGTATGGAAAGACCATTATGCTTTGGTTGGACCATATTTAGACCCTAAAGTAAAAGCAGAAATTGACCCCATTGAAGATCCAACTGATGAGTTTCATAAAGCTGTAGAAAAGTTACGCGCAATGGGCTTTGAGGTAGTTTATGGCAGATGGCTGGTTACAGGAAAACCAAAGGTTATTCTAATAAACCCTGATAGGGTATTTAATCGCCTTGACAACATCAAGCAAGAACTTCAGCAACATTATCAAATAAATACAGAAAATGTTGAGCCACTTGCTAACGATACATTATTGTTTGCCGATGTAGTTAGGAATTTACTTAGGGTATTAACCAGTAAAGATGTTTTGGGCAACAATAATTTAATTTCTCATTTTCATGAGTGGATGTCTGTTTCGGCAATGCTTTTAGCTAAAGCTGAGAATTTAAACTTTAAATCTGTTTTTACAACACATGCCACCATTCTAGGAAGGTTTTTGGCCATGAATGAAGAAAATTTCTATGAAAGACTTCCTGAATTTGATTGGCAAAAAGAAGCTAGGCATTATGGAATTGAAGGGCAAACTCAAATTGAGGTAAATGGTGCTAAACACGCTGACATTTTTACTACCGTTAGCGAAATGACAGGCAAAGAAAGTGAAGTGCTGTATGGTGTTGCTCCACAAGTTATTACTCCAAATGGCTTAAATACAGAAAGGTTTGCAGCATTTCATGAAGTCCACAAATGGCATGAAGAATTTAAAAATCGTATTCATAGATTTACTGTAGGGCATTTCTTTCATAATTACGCATTTGATCTAAATGAAACGCTGTATTTCTTCTCTTCCGGAAGATATGAATTCAAAAACAAAGGTTTTGATTTAACCTTGGATGCTTTGCGAAAGTTAAACCTGATGATGATTGAAAACGACATCAAAAAAACAGTTGTTTTCTTTTTGGTAACTCGTAGGCCAACTTGGTCAATTAATCCCAATGTACTTGAAAGTAGAGGAGTAATGGAGGAGATTAGCCGCGACTGTGAAGCCATCACCAAAGAAGTTGAAGAAAGACTCTTTTTTGCGGCTACTTCATCTGAAAAAGGCTCGGGCTTACCAAACTTGAATGATTTGGTAGGTGATTATTGGAAGTTGAGGTACCGCAGAACCTTACAGACTTGGAGATCTAACCAATGGCCGTTAATTGTTACACACAATTTGAAAGATGATGTGAACGATGATGTATTGAATTACCTCAGAAGTAAGCAAATGTTAAACAGTCCTTTAGATAAGGTTAAAATTGTTTACCATCCTGATTTTATTAGTTCTACCAACCCATTGTTTGGTATTGATTATGACGACTTTGTTAGAGGGTGCCATCTAGGAATTTTTCCAAGTTATTATGAGCCATGGGGCTATACACCAATGGAATGTATTGCTAGGGGAGTGCCAACGGTAACATCAGATTTATCGGGCTTTGGAAATTACGTAACAGGATTAGGTCAAAACCATGAAGAACTTGGTGTACACGTGCTCAATGGCGAAGGCAAATCTTTTGAAGAGGCTTCTTCAGAGTTGGCAAGATACCTTTTCAACTTCGTGAAAACTTCAAAAAGAGCAAGGATGGATATGAGGAATAAGCTAGAAGATTACTCAGAAACTTTTGATTGGAAAGAGTTGATAAGTTATTACCAACAAGCTTATTTACAAGCTTTAGCAGCAGAATAAACAATGTTTAATTTTTTGGGGGAGTTATTTAACACTCCCCTTTAGTGTATTCAGTTATTCCTGAACATTCTGCATGACCGGAATTTGAGTAGGTTTTACCGTTGCAACCACATACAGGGTCGTAAACTTGAATGTAATA
>JAAZVO010000245.1 GCA_018623405.1 Crocinitomicaceae bacterium | reverse complement strand
AGTTTTTCACTTTCCAACCAAGGGTCAAACTCTTGGGTTTGCGCCAAAATAGGGAAGAGGCAAAAAAGAATAAGCCATCTAATAGCGCTCACAAGGAATATATTTTAAGCTAGCAACCTTAAGCGGAATTTCATAAACCACACATACTTCAAATGCTCCACCGTTATCTGTTGCAAGATCTAAGTTTGAAGTATTTATATCGTAACTAAGCATACCCACAATGTTATTTTTCCGCAAACCTCCCATTACAATAAAGGCATCTTGATTTCTTAAAAAACCATCTCTAAAGCTGAGACCACCAATTAGCTTGAGGTTTTTGCTGTAACCAAAATTGTAGATGAAATGCTCTAGCAAGGCGGTAAACAACAGCTCATTAGCTTTTGATAAATAAGATTGGTAGGCCATACCCACAATGCGCGTTGAGTTTGAAAGGGCGTAACCAACGCGTAAATCGTAAATAGGGCGTGTATTAAGTTGGTTATTGGCTCCATAAAAGCTCTCTGTTGGCTGATTTAAATGATACAAGGCAATTCCACTTCTGAAGTCTAATTTACCTAATGTAGTTTCGTAAATGACTCCTGCACTAACATCAGCATAAGTAGCAGGGGTGTATTGTAAAGTTTCGAAATTGGGTAGGTTAGGGTCAAAACCACCTGTATTTCGGTTGTATTGAGAAGGGTAGGTGGCATTACCAATTTCTAATTGTTTGTAAATACCACCGCCTTGGATGCCAAAATGAAAATGGTGCTTACCAAACTTTTTATGGTAGGCAAAACTTGCTTTAAGTCTGTTAGATTGTACGCGAGGATTTCCCGCTCTATCATCCAAAAAATAGAGCCCCCAACTAAATGCATCATTGGCTGTAAAGAGATTTTGCTCAACAGATAATAAGCTAGTTTCAAAGGGGTTTCCAACGGCACGCCACTGGTTACGGTAATTTCCGGCTAACCTTGTTTTGCCATAAAAGTTGCCTGTTTCTGCAGGGTTAAGGTATTGGAAAGCATTAAAAAATTGCGAGTAATGTATGTCTTGCCCAATTGTAAATACTGGAACAACAAAAATTACAGAGAGTAAGGTTAACCTCATGTATATGCAAGATGCAAAAAATTGTGCAAGGTTGCCTTACAGGATTTTTTTATGGGGTAATTATCGAATAGCCTAAATTTTAGAGGATTTATGTAAGCAAGCAAAAAATAAAGGCCTTTTTAAAGGCCTTATTTGAAGTTGTTTTTTGAAAACGGTTTTACTAAGCGGTCGTGGCGAACTGTCCTAAGAATCCGCGCTCTAGAAGCAACTTGTTGCAAGCGGGTAGGGGATTCAGGACGATTCCCCGATAGCTATCGGGAACACCGCATCTAAAAGCACGGAACTTTTGAATTTCGCCCAAGCCATGCCGTTTAGTTTTTGTTACCACCTGTGCTTTTTTCTTCTTATTTTTTTGTTTGGATCTTGTTGGTCGTCCCAAAATGAAAGAATGGAAATACCTAGCTCATTGTAGTCGTAAATAATCGAATAATTTCCAAAAATGAAAGTTCTTGATTTGTCTTCTTCATTTTCTAATCCTAAATATGGGTTATTAGATAATAAATGAGTTATGTCTTCTACCGAATCAATTAGCTTTAAGGAATATACAGGACTTTGATTTCTTTCAGTAAAAAATGCCAATATTTCTGCGAATTCTTTTTGGGCATTGGCGGACCAAATTATTTCTCTTTCAGCCATAGTCTCAATTCAGAAAAGTAGGCATTCTGGTCAGAATATTCACCATTCAAAAATTGACTTCTAGAATCCTCAATCTTTTTTTTCTGTTCGTCCGTTAATTTAAATTTCTCTTTATTTACTGAGAATGAAAGTAGTGATTCAATGGCTTCAAGAAGGAAAGGATCTTCAAGACTTTTAACCTTGTCAATTATTAATTTTTGTGTTAATGCTACATTCATTTTATAAAAGTAAGAATTTTTAGTTTTTTCCAGCAATGGTGGTAATTAGTAGCTAAACGTCATAATGATAGTTAGCTAACCTTCGTCTTTCATGATGCGCATAAAAGTACTAAATAACATTGCAAAAAATAGTAATTGTTAATTATAAGTAGTTTAAGGATTTAAAAGCCAACCTTTATGTTGTATAGAGCCGATAATGAAACGTTTGTAATCGGATATTGAGCGGTATTAGAAATTAAAGTGACTTCACTTAGCCATTAAACCCATCAACTTTTTTATCCATCAACCAAAACCAAAGCGGAGGTATGGTACTCAACAACATCATGCCCGGATAACCCGTAGGCATTTGTTGGCTGTTTTCGTGGCTTTTTAAGATTTGATATATGATAAAAATCTTAAGGTAAAAAATACCATAAGTTAATTGTCTATATTCACCAATTATTCATTCCTTAAAACCAATTACCTACCATGCCATTTTTTATCAAGCCAAAATCTCACCTTCTTATTGGTGTGTTCTTTCTAATTTTTTCAACTAGTTTATTGGCGCAAGTGGTGCCGATAGGCAGTGGAAGTTATACCTTATCTTTTCCGGGAACAGATGTGGCAGGAAGGAATACTTATCCATCAGGTACTCCTTTTGTTACAGGCAATGCCGTTGGAAAACCTATTCCAACTAACGATTGGTGGAGTGCCCAAGTAAAAAATGCTCATGCTGATAATTTATTTAACTATCCATTTACCCTAAAAACAGTAAATAATGGTTTGGTGGTAACTTACATTCCATGGGGACCAATTGATAATATTTTACCTGTGGTAATAGGAGTTACAGGCCTTAATGCTGCTCAAGCTAATATCTCAGATTTTTCAGATTGGACAGTTTCGATGGATTGGGCAAATGGAGGTCACCATTTTAATACCACTACAGGAATAGGGATGCCATTTCTTTATTTTGAAAAAGCTACAAATGATGTTGCAAGAATTGAGGTAAATCAAGGTAATGTAACCATCTCAAATGAAGTATTAATTATTGAAGATGCACGCAATGGCGCCGATTTCGCCATTTACGCACCAACAGGAAGTACTTGGCAAACTAATGGAAATGTGTACACTTCTACTTTAAATGGCAAAAACTATTGGAGTTTGGGTTTTATTCCCGCAAATGCTTCAAACTTGTTAAGTGAAGCAACTGCAATGCAACAATATGCCTATGTTTTTCCTACCAATACGGAGGTAGATTGGAATTACGATGAAACAACAGGTATCGTAAAAACAGATTTTATTACTACTGTAGATGTAAAAGAAGGTAATGATTCAACCATGTTGCAAGGTTTACTGCCTCATCAATGGAGTAAGTTAGCCTCAGGTGCTCCAACTTTTCAAAGTATAGATTATAGAACGGTAAGGGGAGACCTAAAAACCATTGCTAGCAACACCTTCTCGGTTGAAAATAAATATTATGGAATTTTACCCACCTTACCTTATGTTGATAACTACAGTTCAGGTTTTAGTCCTACTAAATTAAGTGGTAAGGTTAAGTTTCTTGAAAATGATGCCTTAAACCCATGGACAGATTCTTACAACGAAGGTCAGGAAATGAATAGGTTAATTCAAACCGCAAGAATCGCTGAACTAACGGGAGATTCAGTAGCTTTTAATAAGCAATTAAATACCGTAAAGACTCGATTAGAAGATTGGCTTGAGGCAAATGCCAATGAAGTGGCTTTTATTTTTTATTACAATACTACTTGGTCTGCAATGATTGGGTATCCTGCAGGTCACGGGCAAGATGGAAACATAAACGACCACCATTTCCATTGGGGATATTTTATCCATGCCGCATCATTTTTAGAGCAGTATATGCCAGGTTGGGCAAACCAATGGGGAGGTATGATAAATTTATTGGTTCGTGATGCAGCAACACAAGATAGAAACGACAATTTATTTCCTTTCCTAAGAAACTTTAGCCCTTTTGCAGGCCATTGTTGGGCTAATGGTTTTGCATCATTCCCACAAGGAAACGACCAAGAATCTACATCAGAGAGTATGCAGTTCAACTCTTCACTCATTCATTGGGGAAGCGTTACAGGCAATGATTCCATTAGAGATTTAGGCATTTATCTCTACACCACAGAGCAATCTGCCATTGAGGAGTATTGGTTTGATATGCAAAAAAGAAATTTCAGTCCAACACAACAGTACAGCTTAGTTTCACGAGTTT
>JAAZVO010000040.1 GCA_018623405.1 Crocinitomicaceae bacterium | reverse complement strand
TTATTCGGAACACCTGCACAAAAGCCGGCCACCGAGGGCAACGTGTAATCGTATGCCATCCATACTGCTACCCTAGCACCGCCTGAAAAACCTGCTAAATGAAATTTTGAAAGAAGGTTTTCATCTTTTTTAAGCACCCAATTCCTAATTTTCTCGAAATGTTGTTGGGTTAAATCATATTGAAATCCATTTTTAGAAATGTTACTTCCAATTAACCAATAGTTGTGCTTTTTGGCTAATGCTCTGTATTTGCTCAATGGATGGAATCCCCTACCCTGTGCATCAAAAAAAATAATCACACTCAATGGGTTTTTGGTAGGCATGTAATATGCCACCTCACTTAATGGACTATTATCAATAAAATGCTCAAAAACCAATGAGTCGATAAACAAGTTTTTAGTTGGCGACGGAGTTGTTGGTGCAACCTCAATACTTGCTTTTGGGTTTGAGTTTTGGGTATTTGCTGTTTTCTCTGCTTCAGACTCATTTCCACATGCCATTAAAAACATTGGAAAAACGAATTTGAACAAATTGAAAAAAATTTCTTTATTCATGGTGCTAATTTAAACCCTACGTTTTGGATATCATAAAAATCTTACAGCATCAAAAAAACTATTTTAAATCAAATATTACAAAGCCATTTGCATTTAGAAAAGAACATTTAAAAAAGCTAAAAAAGAATATCAAAGCATTAGAAAATGAATTTGCTGAAGCGCTTCAGAAAGACTTAGGAAAATCTGAAGTAGAAAGTTTTATATCTGAAACCGGGTTTTTATATCCTGAAATAGACCATACTCTTGCCAACCTAAAAGAGTGGATGCAAGAAAAGCCTGTAAATACTCCTCTTGCCCATTTTCCAACCTCCTCTTATTATACCTATCAGCCTAAGGGAATTGTTTTAAATATTTCACCGTGGAACTATCCAGTTAATTTGAGCTTAGCCCCTTTAGTGGCAGCTATAGCTGCAGGAAATTGTACTGTTCTTAAACCTTCTGAGTTTACCCCATATACTAACGAGGTTTTAAAAAAGCTTGTAAAAAATACATTTAATGGCGGCCATGTTAGCATAATTGAGGGAGAAGGTCATATTGTAATACCTGAAATGATGCAAAATTTTAGGTTCGACCATATTTTTTTTACTGGAAGTACATCCGTTGGAAAAATAATTGCTGTGGAGGCCGCAAAACAATTGGTACCCTACACCCTAGAGTTAGGCGGAAAAAGCCCCTGTATTATTGATGAAACAGCCAATTTAAAAGTAGCGGCTAAAAGAATAGTGTTTGGTAAATTCTTAAACGCAGGGCAAACTTGTGTTGCTCCCGACTATTTAATAGTCCACAAAAATGTTTTCACACAATTGGTTGATTATCTAAAAAAAGAAATTGAAAACTTTTATGGAAAGAATCCTATATCATCCAAAAACTATGGAAAAATTATAAACCAAAAACAGTTTGATAGGCTCATAAGCTATTTAGATGAAGGTGAAATACTTTTTGGAAAAAGCAAAGAACAATACCAAGATAACTCTACAAATCTTAAAGTTTTTCCAACCTTAATTAAACCTAACCCAAACTCCAAACTTATTGAAGATGAAATATTTGGACCGATATTACCTGTACTAACTTACCAAAACGAAGAGGAAGTATTTGAAATGATAGAAAAATCTCCAAACCCACTCAGTTTGTACGTATTTTCAAAAAACAAATCATTTACAAATTGGTGTATCAACAACATCCCTTTTGGTGGCGGATGTGTAAATAATACCATTATTCATTTGGCAAACCCAAACCTACCCTTTGGGGGTGTACATCAATCGGGTTTTGGCAAATATCATGGCTTTGAAGGTTTTAAAGAGCTATCTAACTTAAAGTCAATCTCTAAAACTAGTTCATCGATAGATATTCCCCTTAGGTACCCTCCATATAGCAATTTCAAAGAAAAAGTGATAAAACTCTTTTTTTAGCATAAGCGATTTTGTTTCCTTTGAAACATAATCTGTTCTTGTGAAGATTGTAAAATACATAGTAATATTAACCCTCTCGGTTGTTTTATCGCTTTTTACGCTTGGCTTGTTAAACCCTACCATCCAAGTTCAAGATAAGCTTGAAATAGCTTCAGATCCACCGCAGGTTTTCGCCGTATTATTTGATCCGGGTGCTATACAAAAATGGTTTCCTCAAGTTGTAGATATTAAGCATTTAGAAGGTATGCCGTTTATGGAAGGTTCTAAGGAAGTTTGCATCATAAAAGTGGGTAATAAAAATCAAGAATTTATTACCGAGTTGGTAAACTTTGAGCCCTATAAGAATGTAACACTAGGAATTGAAAACGATAAATTTTCCGGAACGCTAGAGGTTAATTTCTTCGAGAATGGTAAAAACACTACTGTTAGCTATACTAATACATTGAAGCCAAAAAATATTTTTTACCGAGCCCTTTTTGCTTTAACTGAAAGCATGATTGAAAAGCGCTTTCATCAAACCTTTGAGCAATTTAAATTAGTTGCCGAAGCCTAATTATTTTTCTAATAAAATAACTTCAACCTTAATTGTACTTATCTGTTTCTTTGTATAGATGAAGCAATTATCAGTTTTAAGTTTAAATTTATTTTTTTTAGGAGCCTGTGCTCAAAACAATAGCTCCTACCCCACAAAAGCATTAAATATGAAAATTGAAGAAGGAAAAGAAGTTGCCACTTTTGGCGCAGGCTGTTTTTGGTGTGTTGAGGCTATTTTTCAAAGTTTAGATGGAGTTGATACGGTTATTTCAGGATATTCAGGTGGCTCTATTAAAAACCCTTCTTATAAAGAAGTTTGTACAGGTAGAACAGGCCATGCAGAGGTAACTCAAATTGTTTTTGACCCAAGTGTAATTAGCTTTAAAGAATTGTTAGAGGTATTTTGGCAAACGCACGACCCAACCACTTTAAACCAACAAGGAGCAGATGTTGGTACACAGTACCGTTCAGCAATTTTTTATCACTCCGAAAGCCAAAAACTATTGGCTGAAGAATATAAAGCCAAATTGGATGGTTCAGGAGCTTTCGAAAATCCGATTGTTACTGAAATAACTCCTTTTGATGTTTTTTACCCTGCTGAAGATTACCATCAAAACTACTTTTTGAATAATCCTGAACAAGGCTATTGCCGAGTAGTAATTAAACCTAAAGTAGATAAGTTTAAAAAGGTGTTTGGAGAAAAACTTAAGTAATTAAGTTTCGATGATTGGCCTATAACTTTCCTTGTCTTTACCGAAGGTCCAAGCAACAGCATCCCATACATTATTTAATCCGGGAGGAACACTTAAAAAATATATTCGCCCTGTTGAGGGGCAACTTACTTTGGCAAAGTACAGGAAGTCTTTTGCAATTGTGTCAAATTCTTTAGTTCTGTAGAGGTATTGCATATTGCCTTGTAGGTCAACATCTTTATCTAACTCTACTAATCCTAGTAAATGCCCAAACCTTTCACTGCCTAACTTCTCTTGGATAATTCTCCTTTTTTCAGCGTTACGTTCACCAATAATATCTTCTTTGGTTATGTTTTGAGGTTGGGTAATTAAATCTTTTGAAACCTCAATTCCTCTCCATACATACAATTCAAAATTTTTATCCCATTTAATGGCTGCACCTGTTTCGTGATGTAACTTATTGTTTTCGTCAAGCACAATTGTTTGTGGATGAGGACAATACACAAAATAATTTTCGGTGCAATAACACCAAAAAATATTAGCCTCTGCAAATAACTTTTGAGTTTCTGTTAGTGGTATTCCGAATTTTAGTTGATAGAATTTTCTTAACCAAAAAATACCTAGTTGGTCAAAAGTAAAAGACGAT
The DNA here is from genome assembly GCA_018623405.1 of Crocinitomicaceae bacterium. GTDB lineage: Bacteria > Bacteroidota > Bacteroidia > Flavobacteriales_G > Salibacteraceae > JAAZVO01. The sequence continues at coordinate 10,924 of JAAZVO010000040.1, read as the reverse complement.
TGAAAAGGAGTATAACCTATGTTTTGGGGCTTTAATCTAGATTTTATTTGTTCTTCTACCAACCAACTGATATTTTGAAAAGAACTCAGAAAAGTATTATTGGCTGTTTTTGCCAGAGTGGTGTAAATAGTACCTTTTTCCGTTAAATCCTTTAATTGATTAGCATGTAAATCAATCCAAAATTTTTGAATTTTATCACCAATATTAAAATTGCCGTTTTCCTTTACCTCATTTATTAACAACTGAAAATGATAGGGATTTTTTGCTCTTTGAATTTCAGGAGTTGGTAAATTAAATAAACTGTAAATTTTCTCTACAAGTTTGTTGGGCTCTTTTTGTGAAAATACCGAAAGGTTTTTGGTGTAATCATCAAATTCATTAAACCCAAAAGCAATTAGATCTTCTTTTATTTTTTCAATTTCGGGAGAGGTCAAAATAGAGAACTAATCTTTAATAATATTAATTGCTTTTAAATAAGGGTTGTATTCTCTTTGCCTTATTACACGGTAAATACCTGGTTTTAACCTTAATGTTTCATGTTCTTTAGACCACAATTTAGAATCAATATTTATGTGCTCTAAACTAGCCTCTTCCTTTATTTCTAGGTAATGGGTTATGTTTAGTTTTTCAATTTCGGGATTAGGAATAACATAAGTTTCAACCTCTCCTTTTATGTAATGGCCATGGTTTCTACTTTCACCACGAATTAGCAACTTATTGGGTTCTTTAGAGGGCTGCAAAGCGTTTTTTACCTCATTTGGGATTTCATTTACACGCTCAATTAAAACATCTCCTTGACGAAATTGATTCATTTTTTTCTTTTTATAACAAAGTTAATTTGAAAGATGTTCTTAAACTTTACAACTAGCTTGTTGCACAGCAAAAGGTTTGTTAATTAAGAATTGAAAATACAACCCTCCTATAGCATAACATAATACATCAAAAATATCTGCTGTAAAACCTGTATTAAACCTAGGAATAATCAATTCAAAGTAAGCAGCAAAAATTGCAACAACTATCCAAATTCTTGCTTTTGGAAATGTATATACAGTGGATTTAAAAACTAAATTTCTAAAGATTACAAGTATTCCTCCCAAAACAATTGGAATTACCACAAGATCGTCTAAGTAACTATGAATTAAACTATTGTTTGAAAATTGATGAGGTTGAAGCTGATAAGCTACCCAAACAAAAAATAAAATAAACCAAGAAAAATGTAGCGGAATTCTCCTTAAAATACAACCCATGTAATAAAGTATATTACTATAGACACAATCCAATAAAACAATAACTGATGAAACTGAACAATACGCTTTAAAGCAACCAATATAACTCCATCTTCTTCATATATTTTTATGAGGGGAGGTTCAGGAATTTTTAATTTCCGGGTTTCATTTTCTTTTTTATACTCTTCATCTAGAATGCCCCCACAAAAAGCGCAATTATGCAACTTTCCATCGGTCCAACTTCCGCAGTGCTCACATTTTTTTTGATGAAACCTCAAATCAGGTAATTTTATTCATTTGCAAAGTAATGGCAAAAACAACTAAACATCATCCCAAAATAAACCACGATCCAGGTTTAGGAGAACGATATCTTAACAACACCAAACGCATAATCAATAAAGATGGTTCATTTAACGTTGCAAGAACGGGCGACGGTCTTTTTTGGCGAGATACTTATCAGAACCTCATAAATATGAGTTGGTTTAAGTTTATTGGGCTAATCATAATCCTATATTTCTCAATAAACCTACTATTTGGTTCATTAATTTACTTTATTGGTATTGAGTACTTAAGCGGTATTGAGCCTAGTGAAACTGAACTACAAAAGTTTTTAGATGCCTTTTACTTTTCTGTACAAACCTTTACTACAGTAGGTTATGGCGCCATAGCCCCAAAAGGTATTTGGGTAAATTTAATTGCAACTTTAGATGCCCTTGCAGGATTACTTGGGTTTGCACTTGCAACAGGCTTGTTATATGGTAGATTTTCTAAACCAAGGGCCAAGTTAGAATTTAGTAAAAATGCTCTTATTGCTCCTTACAAAAACAGCAAGGCCTTGATGTTTAGATTAGTAAATAAACGTAGTAATATTTTAATGGAGCTAGATGCAACAGTTATGTTAATGCATTTAGAAACTCAACCTAATGGTGAAATTCAAAGAAAATACTACCCTTTAAAGTTGGAGACAAAAAACATACATTTTTTTCCGATGAATTGGACTATTGTGCATGCCATTAATGAAGATAGCCCATTGTATGGTTATGATTTAGAAAAATTAAAAACGGAATGTGCTGAGATTTTAATCTTAATTAAAGGTTTTGATGACACTTTCTCTCAAGTTGTACACTCAAGGTATTCATACTGCCCCGACGAAATATTAGAGAATAAAGTTTTTGAAAAAATATACACCATAAATCAAGCAGGTGATATTTTGGTTGATATTGATAAAATTCATGCTTATCGCGAAGTTTAATTTAAAAATCTATAACCAACATCCCTCCTATATTTGCAGCCTCAAAATTTAAGCGTGTTTTACTCTTTTGTTGTACCAACCTTTAACAGACCCGAGGAAGTGGCAGAACTTCTTGAAAGTGCTACTCAACTTACCTTACCTAACCAAGATTCTTTTAAAGGCTTTGAAATAGTTTTTGCAGATGGTAGTCCAACAGAAGTGTTAAAGCCAATTATTGAGGCTTACGCAGATAAAATAAAATTATTGCACCTGCATAGACCAAAGCTTGCTATTAGTCCATCAAGGAATTTAGGTGCCGAAAATGCAAAAGGAGACTACCTAATTTTTCTGGATAGTGATGTTATTTTACCAAGTGGTTACCTAATTGCCATTCATAATGCTGTAGTAAAAAATCAACCGGCGTGTTTTGGTGGACCCGACGCAGCCCATAAAAACTTTACAAACCTTCAAAAAGCAATTAGTTATAGCATGACCTCTTACTTTACAACAGGGGGTATTAGGGGTGGTAAAAAACAAATTCATAAGTATAACCCACGAGGGTTTAACATGGGCATAAAAAAAGCTGTTTTCGAAGAGGTTAATGGCTATGGCAGTTTTGTATGTGGAGAAGATATTGAGTTGAGTATTAGAATTATTAAAGCAGGGTATAAAACCCAATTAATTCCTGAAGCCTACGTTTACCACAAAAGAAGAAACACTTTACCTAGTTTTTTTAGACAAGTTAAAAGGTTTGGAGCAGCAAGGGTAAACATCTTTTACAGGCACAGAAGCGAATTAAAAGTAACACACCTTTTCCCTTCAGCTTTCTTTTTGTTTTTGGTATTTGGATTTTTGAGTTATTTTATTTACGATCCTGTATTTGAGTTATTTACCCTAATTATTACAATTTATTTAACCCCCATTTTCTTAAATGCTTGGTTACAAAACAGAAGTATAACAGTTGGTGGTTTAAGCATAATTACTAGCATTACCCAATTGTGTGGTTACGGAATTGGGTTTTTATTAAACTTTTTTGCAGTTTTTATTTTGGGCCAAAAAGAAGGCATGGAGTTAGGGGCAAGTAAGTAATTATGCCTTTTTGAACCTAACAATAAATGTGGTACCAACACCTTCTTCGGTTTCAAAATGAATATTACCTCCATTAATAGAAATAAACTCTTTAACAAGCATTAACCCTATACCTGAGCCTTTTTCGCCTTTGGTGCCGGGAGAAGATGTAATAGGGCCTTCAAAAATAAATTTATGCAGTTCTTTTGGAATTCCTCCTGCCCTATCTACAACTTTTATTACTACCTCCTCGCCTTTTTCTTCAGAGGTTAATGAAACTTCTTGTCCTTCATCAGAAAATTTAATGGCATTTGTAATAAGATTCCTAATTGAAGACTTTAGCATTTCGTAATCAACAAGAACTTTGTCTTTTCCTGTTTTATCAAACCTTAAGGTAATTTTTTTAGTTTTTAAAAGCCCTCTAAGCTCCTTTTTTAATTCAAGGTAAACCTCTTGAGTAGAAGTTTCAATAACATTTCGCTCAATTCCCTCCATTTGGGTTTTAGTCCATTTAACAAGGTTGTCTAAACCTTCCAAATTGGCTGAGGCTGAAGATGAAATTTCTTTCAGCATTTCATCTACCTCCTCTTTAGAAAATGCCTCTTCTTGAATAAGGTTTATTGACGAAACAATACCTACCATTGGCGAATGTAAATCGTGGGCCAAAAGAGAAACTAATTGGTAATAAACCTCTGCAAGTTGTGTATCTGCAACACTATTTTGATTTTTTTCAAGGAATAATGCGCGCTTTTTTAGTGAGTCAGTTTCATCTGCCCAAACAAAAACTGAGAAAAGAAATAATCCAAAAAAAAGAAAACTTTTACTGTATTCTTTTATCATATACATCGCCCATGCTTGGATTTTCTCCATGAAGCCTTCTCATAACTTCTTTTTTAATCACATTAAAAACCATCATATGAATATCTTCTGCAACTTCCATATCTAGTGCTTTAGAGTGGATAATAACATCTGCCATTTCTTTTATTTTGCCACCTTTAAAACCACAGAAGGCAATTGAACTTGCTCCGTTATCAATACCATATTGTATGGCTTTTACAACATTGGCAGAATTTCCCGATCCTGAAATACCAATAACCACATCACCCGGTTTTAAGAAGTTTTTTAGCTGCTCAATAAAAATTTCTTCGTAAGAAATATCATTGGCAATAGCCATCATGGCAGGCAAGTTATCAACTAAGCTCATTACCCTAAACCTTTTGGGTAGCCCAAATGATGCTCCTTTTAAAAAATCGCCACAGGCATGGGTAGCTGATGCTGCGCTACCGCCATTTCCAAAAATGTAAATAGTGTTTTGGTTGTTGTAAGCATCCATGAAAAGCTCTATGGCTTTTTCAATTTCATTTCTATCTAAATCGTCAATGGTTTGCTTAACTAAGCCTAAATACCATTCTATTGTTTCTTGTGTTTTACTCATCTGAAAAGTGAATTAGTTTACTTCCCTCCTGCTCAAATTTAAAATCAAATTGTTTTAGTGGCTTTAATGCTTCAATTAACTTAGGTTGATTTTGTTTTTCGCAATAAAAAAGCAAAAAACCGCCTCCACCTGCACCAAGTAACTTGCCGCCTAAAGCACCATTACCTATTGCTGTTTGGTAAGCGTTATCTATTACCGGATTGCTAACTCCGGATGCTAAGCTTTTTTTCAATAACCAATTTTCATGAAGTAGTTTTCCGAAACTGCTTAAATCTTCATTATAGAGTGTATCTCTAAGCTCATACACTAAACTTACCATTTGTTGAAGCGCCTTGAACTTATCTTGTTGGGAAGTATTTTTATTTTGTTCAGCTAGAATTTTTGAGGCACTTCTTTGGTCGCCTGTATAAAACATCAATAAGTTTTCTTGAAGCCTTGTATAAACTTCTTTTTTGAGGAAAAGAGGTTCTACGTTTACGGTACCGTTTGGATTAAACTCAATGATATTTAATCCACCAAAAGCAGCCGCATATTGGTCTTGCTTGCCAATGGGTTCTTTTAACAGGTCTATTTCTACCCTGCAAGCTCCTGATGCCAAAGCTTCTTTTGAGGCATATTGCCTTGTAATTACATGCATGTTATGCAAAAGCCCAACGGTAAATGATGATGAAGACCCCATTCCTGTGCCTGCAGGAACATCAGCTATGGAGCTTACTTCTATGCCTCCTGAAATGCCAAAATCTTGCATCACTGTTTTTAAAATAGGATGCTGTAAATCTTCAAGCCTATCTACCGTTTCTGTTTTAGAATATTTTACCCTTGTTTTAGACTCAACAAAAAACTTATGAGAAGAAATGTACATGTATTTATTGATGGTGGTGCTTAAAACTGCACCTTTAGATCTTTCGTAAAAGCTAGCTAAATCTGAGCCTCCACCAACAAATGAAATCCTAAATGGGGTTCTTGTAATTATCAACCTTATAGATTTTGTTGCGAATGTAATTTAATTGGATGAAGTGTATGGTGCAGAAAAAGGTTAGATTCATTAGCTTGAAAGCATTAGACATAAATTGACTTTAAATTCTTTTGAAAATGCTTTTCAATAAAATTAAGAATTACTAAACACCATACTTTATTTCTAAGAAAGGATGAGAGTATTTCCAAGTGTTTTTGAGTTCTTCCTCTACTTTTCTGTTCCAAGCTGCCTGTGGCTCTTTTTTTATTGAGTGCTCTGTTTCTCTATCGTATTGTTTTTGGGCTTTTAAAAGCATTTTTTGATGTTTCTTGAAAGTCTTTACCATTTTCTTGCTAAATTTTTTGGGCGGCAAAGTCGCATCTAATTCTAACAAAGCCTTTCGAAATCGGCGTGCGTAAACCTCAAAAATATCAAAGTGAATTTGTTCATGTTTTAAAATGTAATCGTTCTTTCCCTTTTCTTTTACCCATGATGTTTTCTTTTTGAAAAATACCCTAGTATCAATTTTATAAACATTGTCTTCAAATTTCATTGCAAACTGTATGGATGCATTTGTTAAAGCTGCAGCAAAATGGTTTGCTTGAGGTTTTCCTTGAAAATCATCCCAAGTTAATTGAGTTTTAGGATGCCATAAAATATCATCTTCATTTTGGGTAAAAACAAAACTGCTGTTTGCTAAAAGAAGTACTAAAAGAAGTAGTTTTTTCATATTTCACTAAATTCTAATAGGTAAAGGTAGTTTTAAAGCCTTTTGAATTACATAGTTAGTTTTTGATAGAAACCTTGAGGTTAATAAAAACCTATCTAAGCCTGCTTTTTCGAAATTCCCCAAAAGCCCAAATAGGTTAAAGCCCCGTTTATTATAAGCAACTCAAAACCAATTTGATATCCGCTAAAAAGCTGAGGAGAATACTCTTTTAAGAAATAACAAGCTACCGGAGCTAACACACATACCATTGGTACCCAAATGCCTTTAACTGCTTTTTGATGAAAAATACCGAATGCAAACATTCCTAAAAGTGGCCCATACGTATAGCCTGCTATTGTAAATAATTCATCTATTACGCTTTTATCTGTTAAAGCATTGAAAATTAAAATTACAATTATCAACAAGGCTGAAAAACCTATATGAACCCAACGCCTTACCTGTTTTTGGTTGCTTATTTCTTTTTTCTCAAAGCCTAAAAAATCAACACAAAAAGAAGTGGTTAGCGCAGTTAAAGCAGAATCTGCACTTGAGTATGCAGCTGCAATTAGACCCAAAACAAAAAATATGGTTACTCCAATACCTAAATAACCACCTACAGCCAACATTGGAAAAAGCTCATCGCCTTTTGTGGGAATTGGTATACCTTTTACTTCAGCAAACAAATAAAGCAATGCTCCTAAACCTAAAAACAAGAGATTTACAAATACCAATACCGCAGCAAACCAAAGCATGTTTTTTTGAGATTCGCCAACGGTTTTGCACGATAGGTTTTTTTGCATCATGTCTTGGTCTAAACCTGTCATGGTAATGGTAATAAAAGCCCCCGCCAAAAATTGTTTCCAAAAAAATCTTTTGTCGTTAATGTCTTCAAAAAACCAAACTTTTGAGTAACCACTAGCAGCAACTTTTTCAATAAGCTCTCCTATTCCCCAATTTAAATTGCTACCTATCATTATCACTGTGATTATCACCGCTAACAACATAAATAGCGTTTGTAGGGTATCTGTCCAAATAATTGTTTTTATACCACTTCTAAAGGTGTAAATCCAAATAAGTAATACTGTTAATATTACAGGCACAGCAAAGTGAACTTGTATGCCTAATGGCTCAAAAACAGCTAATTGCAGCACCATAGCCACCAAGTAAAGCCTAAATGAAGCCCCTATGGTTCTTGAAATCAAAAAATAGGTAGCCCCTGTTTTATAGGAGCTATTTCCGAATCTTTGTTCCAAAAATGAATAAATGGATGTTAAATTCATCCTGTAGTACAGTGGCAGCAGTACAAATGCGATTACTATATACCCTAAAAGGTAACCCAAAACCATTTGCATGTAAGAAAATTGGCTTGTTGCCACCCATCCAGGTACAGATATAAATGTAACTCCCGATAACGAGGCGCCAATCATCCCAAAAGAAACTACGTACCAAGGAGATTGGCGTTTTCCAACAAAAAATGCAGCATTAGAGTCGTCTTTTCCTGTTAGAAAAGATATGCCAATGAGCACCAAAAAGTAAACTCCAATTAGTAAAACAATTATCCAAGGAGACATGGCATCAAAGTAATAGCAAAACGGGTGTTAGAATTTTACTAGCTAAAAAACTTTTCAAAAACAGATTATTCAGATAGTTTTTAAATTTTACATGACATTTGCAGCAATGAATTTACCTTCAAAATATCTTGAAAATGCTGTTGAGGCTTTTGCCTCACTACCCGGAATAGGCAGAAGAACTGCTTTACGGCTTACACTTCATCTCTTAAAAAAAGACAAACAAAAAACCATTGAGTTTGCTGAAGCTTTTACAGAGTTAGTTGCTAATGTTAAGCGTTGCAAAAAATGTCATAACCTTTCTGACTTAGATATTTGCGCTATTTGTAGCTCTCCAAAAAGAGATGAATCACTAATTTGCGTGGTAGAAGACATAAGAGATATTTTGGCCATTGAATCTACCCAACAATACCGTGGTTTATACCACGTTTTAGGTGGACTTATTTCACCTATGGATGGGGTTGGACCTGCTGACTTAACCATCGCCTCTTTAGAAGAAAGATTACAACAACAAAAAGTAAGTGAAGTTATTTTGGCTTTAAGCGCTACCATGGAGGGAGATACAACCAACTTTTATTTATACAGAAAGCTAGCTCCAATTAATGTAAACATATCTACCATTGCCCGCGGAATTGGTATTGGTGACGAGTTAGAATATACTGATGAAATTACTCTTGGCAAATCAATATTAAACAGGCAACCCTTCGAAAACACCTTAAGCAAATAAGTTTTGGACCTCTCCATTGTAATTGTAAATTATAACGTTTCTTTCTTTTTGGCCCAATGCCTAGATGCAGTTTTAAAGGCCTCAGAAAATTTAATGGTAGAGGTTTTTGTGGTTGACAATAATTCTGAGGATGACTCTTGTGAAATGGTTAAAAACCATTTTAAATGGGTAAAACTGATAGAAAACAAAACCAATGTTGGGTTTTCTAAAGCCAACAATCAAGCTATTAATGAAGCAAGCGGGAAATATATATTGCTACTAAATCCTGATACAGTAATAAAAGAAGATACCCTAGATAAATGCTTTCGATTCATGGAAAACCATTCTGAAGCAGGCGCGCTAGGGGTAAAAATGATTGACGGTAAAGGCCACTTTTTACCTGAATCAAAAAGAAGTTTGCCAACACCATCTGTAGCATTTTATAAGATTTTTGGTCTTTCATCTCTCTTCCCAAAATCAAAAAAGTTTGGGAAATACCATCTTAGTTTTTTAGATAAAAACGAAAACCACCAAATTGAGATACTATCGGGTGCTTTTATGTTTATGCGAAATGAAACACTTAGCAAAACCGGTTTACTTGATGAAACCTACTTTATGTACGGCGAAGACATAGATTTAAGCTACAGAATAATAAAAGAAGGTTACAAAAACTACTACTTGGCAGATACTTCAATAATTCATTACAAGGGAGAAAGCACAAAAAAAGGATCATTAAATTATGTTTTTGTGTTTTACAGGGCTATGATAATTTTTGCCAAAAACCATTTCACAAAACAATCTGCCAACCTCTACTCTCTTGTTATCAATTTAGCTATTTACCTAAGGGCAACACTTGCAATTTTAAGAAGACTATTTACCTCTCTTTTTGTTCCTGCTACAGACCTTTTATTAATAGCCGTTTTATTTTTCTATTTACAATCTTGGTATTCTAGTTACTCAGGTAAGGTTTTTCCTGCTAAGTTAATTTTTTGGGGTTATTCAATTTTTCCTTGGCTATGGGTATTTTCCCTAACGATTACAGGTGGCTACGATCAGCCCTTTCAGCGAAAGTATATTAACCGAGGTGGTTTATTAGCAACATTTTTAATTGTATTCATTTATGCTTTATTGAGCGAAGATTATCGCTTTTCAAGAGTAGTAATGCTATCTAGCATTTTGGGTAGTTGGCTATATTTATTTATTTCTAGAAGTCTGTTTAACACCCTACCGTTTAGCTATTTTAAACTAGCAAAAACTACTAAAAAACGCATTGCTATAGTTGCGCTACCAAATGAAAAAAATGAAATAGCAAACCTTCTACAATCAACATCAAGACTAAAACCAAAAATATTTTTTGTAAGCCCAACAGCTAACAAAAAGATGGGTGAGCAATATTTAGGCTCTTGTAAGGAGTTAAAAGAAATTCAAAAGGCTTTTAAAATAAACGAGGTTGTATTCTCTTCAAAAACCATGAAGTTCAATGAAATTGTTGAAGCTATTGAGCACTATTCATCTTTGAATTTAGAATTTAAAATAGCAACTGCTGATAGAAATTTTATTATTGGAAGCAATTCAATTAACACTTCAGGTGAATACTACACTTTATTGAATTTTAATAATTTAATTAGTTCTACATCAAAAAGAAACAAAAGGTTATTCGATGTTTTTTCTTCATTTACCTTATTAATACTTTTTCCTTTTGTAATGATATTTCAGGCAAAAAGAAAGTCCGCTTTAAAGAATATTTATAAGGTGCTTTTTGGGCAAAAAAGCTGGGTTGGATTTGGCAAAACCCATGAAAAACAAACATACCTTCCAAAAATAAAAAAGGGGGTTTTTGCGCCACATCAGATTAGTGCAACTCCTGTTTTATCAGAACAAGAAATAATCGACAAAAATCTAGGTTACGTCAAAAACTTTAGGGTTAGTACAGATTTAAAAATACTTTTGAATAATCTAACCAATTTAAGTAACTCATGAAGTATTCTTTAATAGCCATTTTTATTTTTTTTAGTTCGACTTTATT